>RPPD01000380.1 GCA_003818675.1 Spirochaetaceae bacterium | reverse complement strand
TTTTATTCATTGATTTGGTCCAAAGGCAATTATTATTGGGATGCGCCCGTTTGCCCGCCGTCACTGTCAGATGAATTGTCCTGAGTGATGTCAACAATATCCCATACAAGAGACTTCAATTCCTGGCCTGGTCTGAAAAAAACAACGCCATGGTCATCTGTATCGACCTTTTCACCAGTCTTGGGATTCCGGGCCTTTCTTCCATTCCGTAAATGAACTTCAAATGTTCCGAATCCTCTAAGCTCCGCTATACGGCCATGTGTGAGGGCATTTTTAATTTCATCAAAAAACGCCTCTATAATTACAAAGAGATCACGTTTATTGCAATTTGTTTTCTGGAAAATGTTTTCTACGATTTCAGCCTTGGTCAGCTTCTTCTGCAAAGCATCAACTCTTCCCGATGGAATTGATTTTTTTCTGAAGACGTGATTTCTTGCGCGCCGCATTGTTACGGTCAATGATATCGTTTTTTACTGCTCTGTCAACGATTGAAGAAAACTGTATGTACTCGGCTGACGCCTTTTCCTGATTCTTCTCTTCTACAAGAATGATGATCTTCTTTGCGCTGGTTTTAATGCGGGTCTTTAATACCTTATTATCCTGGCGGCGTTTGTCGCTCTTCCGCTGGTTTTTTAATGCTGAACGGGATCCTTTTGCCAAGTGAGTAACCTCCAAAAATGTCTGTTTATGAGCCTCAAAAATACCAAGAATTGGCCGCTTCTGTCAATAGACATAAAGCACATCCGGTTCTGCTTTCAGGTGTTTCCTGAATGCATTTATTTTACTATATTAGCATTACGGAGGAAAACCCTCATGAAAACAGTGGTTTTTTCAGTTCCAGACATATCCTGCGGCCATTGTGAAATGACCATAAAAAAAGCCCTGCAGCATATAATGGGCGTAAAAAAGACCTCGGTCGATCTTAAAAAGAAGCTTGCCAGCATTCAGTTTGACGAAACATCGGTTTCTATTGACAAACTCAGCGAGACAATCGCAGACGCCGGATACCAAGTTGCAGGAACAGTTTAGCAGGACAACAGGGAAACAGATGTATTTGATTGTTACAGGAATCAGGCAGGCGACCTGCACAAATTGCGGCCGCTGTGTCGCAGACTGTCCGCAGGGGCTTTTTAGTAAAAACAATGGTCAGGTACTGTTCCATGACCCAATAGGGCAATGCATGCGATGCGGACACTGCATAGCTGTTTGCCCTGAAAATACTGTTATATACCGGTCATCTGAGCCTGTTTTTGAAAACCCAGATACAGGCAGACCATCGCATAACATTGATGAAAAAACCCTCGAGGCATTTATGCGCTCACGAAGGTCTGTCCGGCAATTCATACAGGACCCGCTCCCTGAAAATATTATTGCTTCGGTTCTGGATGCCATGCGCCATGGTTATGGGATATCCGCTGTCCGTTAACTGGCTCTAATATTCCAGGACGCTTTCAAATGGGAGTTTTTTCGGAGTCTGGGTCGTTGCACCTGATGTACTGGCCGCGCCCAGATATTTCTTCATTCCATTGATCAGAACATCATATTCACTCAGGTTGTTCCAGAAAATAAAATCGCTGTTGCCGCTGTCCTTTATCGCGTCAAGCTGCCACCCAATATAATCCGGCTGGTATTTGTCCCAGTTTGTTTTGTAATAGAAGGCCTGTATGTACGGGCGAAGGTATGCACCGCCCATGAGCTCCTTTGCGCGCTTGCAGCTGATGAGCATCAGATAATAAATCTGTTTGGATCCAAAGCCCGCGGCGAATGTGGGTGAATAATGCGATGGATAGAACATGGGGCTCACTACATCCACATATTTGGACATCAAAGGAATATCCTGACCTATTGAATTTCCGGCCTTGTATATCGCCATATAGCCAAAGAGGTCTATGGATAATGGTGTCTTGATTTCCTCGCGTGCGCGCTTGAGAAAGGACTCCAGTGCCTCCCTCATGATTTGTCCTTCACGCTGAAAATCATATCTTGTTGTCTCAAGACTGACCCTGTCAGGAAATCTTATGTAGTCAAACTGGATTTCATCCACGCCCGATTCAAGTACCGCTTTTGCTGCACGGATGTTGTAGTCCCAGACAAACTCCGAATACGGGTCAACCCAATGCTCCGGGCCCTTGGGAAGCGGATTGCCGTTGATGGTTTTAACAGCATATTTGTAATTTTCGAATTTAAAAAGCAAGTCGTCCTTGAACACTACAAACCTGCCGATGACATAAATCCCGTTTTTTTTGAGGCGTTGTATTGTTTCATGGAGATTGATGTATGGGCTGATGTTCCCCTTGATCTGTGCCAGAACAGGATCAGCAGAGGGAGCCCTGATGTATCCTGAATCATCTTTCATATTGATGACAACTGCGTTGAGCTTGAGGCTGTCCAGCAATTTCACAAGTTTGTCAAAGTTGTCAGCTTGAGTGAATGTGTAGCTGATATAAAGCGCGCGAACGCCCTCTATGCGCTTGTCCGGCTGTGAAACACGCTTTGGCCTGTAATTTCTGACAATCTGGAAGACTTTTTTATCAGCGTAGAAGGAGACAAGCGATTTCTGGCTTGAAAACGCCTTCAGGAATTCAGGATCCGCAACAGCAGTTGACGGATATGCTGCAGTCACGAAGTTTTTCCCGCGATCAGTCAGGGCCAGAAGCTGACCGCGGTAGCAGTATACCTGGTCAATACTGTAGAAATCACCGTCAGGATAGGTAACCAGTTCTTTCTGCATTATCCTGTCAGCTCTTGCATCTTCAATTCCAATCCGTATGAGTCCCTGACCATTGGCAAGTCCGCCATAAAGCACGTTTTCCTGATCGCTCCAGCAAAGTGACCTGACTTCCTCCAACTCAGCAGGGCTCGCTGTTGGTTCACCAGGAATCCCCTGCCTGAGATTCTCCCAGAATTTGCCGGTGTCTTTTGAAAGATAGATTCCTGAGAACGAAGTTCCTATCGCGAGCAGCGAACTATTCCGCGGATGCCAGGCCACACATAGCAATTCCGATACAGATGAGACACCATCAAGGTTTGAACGTATGAAAGTCCTTCCTGAATCATTTGAAATATATAACGCGTGGGCAAAAAGAACAGCCACTCTTGACAAATCATCAGATACAGACAGGCTTACAACAGGCTTTGTTATCCCTGAGTCTTCAAAAGGGTAAACAACCTCTTTGGGCAGTTTATTATCAATACGCTCCCAGAAT
>RPPD01000379.1 GCA_003818675.1 Spirochaetaceae bacterium | reverse complement strand
CTGCAATGGCGCTCTTCTCTTCACTGGTCCTCAACAAAAACAGGTTCACTAGACCGGATGCGGTTTCGCCGCTTGAGGCCTGGGCAAAATCCAGATAGTTGGAAGCTGAAAATCCGCTTCCAAAGTATTCATCCCATGCAAGGCCTGTGATGCTGGCCGCGGTTTGGGCAGCGGCAAAAGCGCCCGCGCTATAGCCATCTCCTATATAATCAAACACACTGCCGTCTGTCAGATCAAGATAATTGTTTGCGTACTCCATTTTGGCAACAAATGCGGTAAGTTGTGTGATTGATTCTGCTGAAAGCAGTCCGGGAACAAGATATCCGGAAATGTCCTCGTGCTTCATGGCAAGGCCTTTCAGGTAAAATTCCCTGCCGTACAAGTTGTTTCCGTACAAAAAGAGCATCCCGGCATTGGGATCATCACTGTTGATTGCTGTAATGGCGTTATTTGCCAACTCATCATCTGCCGCATAGCCGTACACAGTGCAGAGCCATTCGCCCATGCTTGTTGTCTGAATGTCTGTGGCTCCTGCATTCGCAAGCCCAAGATATATGGCGCGGCTGAATGCCGCCTCGCCACCCTTGCTTGACAAGGACCGGGCAAGCCATGAGAGTCCCATTTCCGTCAGTGCATTTCTCGCAGCCTCCTGGTGTCCATCATTCAGCATCGCCAAAGTATAGGCATTCATAACATCGGTAATTGCCTCAAGATTGTCAGCAGTTATTTCCCGGCTTGCGGATTCAGGACTGTATTCACTCCAGAATCCGTACCAGGCGCTTCGGCTTGTCTCTGTGGTCAAATCAGGATTATCAGCAAGCTCTTCGCGGTTTTCCGCCTCTGCCAGAACAATGTTTGCCTGCGCGATAATGGCATCCCGCAATGTATCATCAATGACATTGGTTTCATCTCGCCCGGCAATATAATTTGTATATATAATGAAGATATCATCCTCACCATCCGGTTTTTCCATTTCCGCCCGGACATGACGGGCCAGAAAGACACTGCCGTAATCCACGATGGCTGTCCTTATGTCTTCCGTGTCCATTTCAAGAAGAGCGGGAAGTTCGGCCTCGGCTTCATCATACTCATTGACTGCCTCAAGCATTACAAGCAGTTTGTCCAGCTCGTTTACGGACATGGCAATCCTGTCTTCATATTCCGCAAGTAAAGTGGACTTGGACAAAAGATCTTTCTGCCTGTCCTCAAGCGCCTGTGTCTCTGTTTCAAGCTCACTTTTCCTGGTTTCATGCCAGAGGTTCACATCGGCAAAAGACCCGCCCTGTTCCAGGTGCATGACTTTTAGCACAAGATATTCTGCCACGCGGTCAAGATACCCTGAAAGCCTTTCCGCCACATAGGACGGGAGACTGTTTCCAAGCGCTGACAATTCTTCACGCGCTGTCAAAAGATATTCTTCAATGGTGTTCCTGCCCACAACGCTTCCAAGGGATGCCCAAATTTCTGCAGGGTCAGAAAAAACAACATTTGCATCCACAAGGCTTCCCAAATGCTGGTTTCCCAGATACTCTGCAAGCTCATCCTGCCATTCCTGACGCGTGAACTCTTCCATGGAAAGCGCAAGTCCGCGCATCTGTGCAACTGTCTCTGCCTTGCCTATGGCACTGTCACGGGCCGTGACCAGATCATGGAAAAACACATCGGTAAAATCCGTGTCCTCAAAGATGTTCCCGCCTGTTCTGAAAAACTGCCGGAACCTCGTGTCTGCCAGGGCCGCGGCTTTTAGTTCAGCTGTATGCGAGGCCAGATCCCTGGCTTCTTCTCCAGTGAGGATGCCGGAGCAGAAACTGGCAACATCTTCCAGACTGTCCTGCCATGCGGATACATCAATGCCTTCCAGGGCAACAAGCCATGCAAGCTGTTCTTCCGCGCTCAGCGCCCGCGTGCCTGCTTCGGTTTCCGCATAACTGATGTATCCTTCATTTCCCCCCCTGGCAGTAATTGATTCAAGGATTTCGGAAATCCGCCCTGCCTTGTCATGGAAATAAGTGACCTCCGCGGCTTCCCTGTCTTCATTCAGAGTCTGGATGCTCTTGTCATCAGCATAGGTCCCTGCCCACGCATCATATGTCCGTGATGACAGAAAACCAATTTCAGATTGCCTTGACAGAAATGCCGCCTGGGCTTCCTGCGCAATTGCATTTGCCACCGCAAGCATTTTTTGCTCAACAAAGGCCTTCTCGGCGGAACCCGCGTCAAGGCTGTTCCACTCTTCGTAGAGCCCTTCCAGGGTTTTATGAAGCACAGTTCCTTTAATGCCGTCTGTGTTGCTGACAAGATCACTCCAGTTGTTGCCAGCGACAGCCGCGTTTACTTCTTCACAAGTTTCTTCAAGGTCATCATATGACTGCAGTCTGTAACTGACACTTCCCTGGAAAAGCATGAGCAGTTGTCCCGCGACAGATGATGTCTGCACATCATACCCGTATTCATTTGCCGCCGCGTAGAAATCCTGCAGGCTTTCCAGAACGCTCTCTGTGCCTTCCTCTTCAGCAAGTCCATACAGCGCCAGAAGCTCCTCGTACTCGGACCTTATGCGGTCCCTGTAATACTCGTCTCCCATGGTCATATAGACAGCCTGTTTTTCCCTGTAATCCTGTTCAGCTTTCTCAAGCAGGGTTCTGGCCTCGCTCCATTTTACTTTGGCTTCCTCATATGCCGCGCGGTTTGCCGCAAGATCCTGACCCAGGGCCTCAAGTTCTGAAAGAACTGCGGCATAGGCGGCCTCGGCTTGTGTAAAAACCGCGAGAGCCGCTTCATAGTCTTCCCGCGTTTGGGCCTCTGTCGGGCGGCTGGAACTTTCATCCATGGCGTAGTCATATACAGCCTGGGCTATCGCCACCTGTTTTTCCCAGTAATTCCGTTCTCCCATGGCCACAAGGAGTTCCCTCTGGTAGCTGTCAAGAAGCACGCTTGTCCACGATGTCTGGGTTTCAACAACACTGGTTTCTGCTGCAAGAGGATTTCCAATGGCAAGCCCGTAGGTGCGCTGGAGCTCTGTCTGTGCATATTCAATTTCTTCAAGATACGCTGCTTCCTGGTCCTTCCAGAACTCAAGTTCATCCGCGTATTTTGCGGCATCTGTTTTTTTCTGGCCCAGATAGACAATCTTGTTTGTGAGAAACTGGTTTATCCTGTCATACCAGCTTGTTGGATGAGGAATATCCTCTGTCCCCTCGGGTTCCGCGT
>RPPD01000378.1 GCA_003818675.1 Spirochaetaceae bacterium | reverse complement strand
TTGGCAGTTCTGTTGATAAGTGAGGCGAGTTTTTTTTCCACAACAGCCGGTCTGAAATCTTCTGTTTCAACTGGTGAATTGTTTGAAGCGTTGTCCTGGATTTTACTCATAATCGCCTCCATGAAGTGTTATACGGCAAGAGCAGGCTGTGTGCCGAGTCGGGTCCGGAACTTCCTGCGGCATAAAATGTCGGTGCAGGGTCGACAAACTTCTGCTTGCTTTTGTGCAGACTTGTGACAAACCGCCAGGATTCCTCGATCTCGTCGTTCCTTGTAAAAAGTGTGGAATCCGAGTTCATTACGTCCAAGAGCAGGCGCTCGTACGCTTCGGGTGATTCCTCGCCGAACGACTGGCCGTACGCGAAGTTCATGTGCACCGGCCGCATGTAAGTGTGGAATCCCGGAATCTTTGAGTTGAAAATGAAGCGCATCCCCTCGTCCGGCTGTATTCGCAGCGTGAGCTGGTTTGCCTGCGTTTGTGAGTTCCAGCCTCGGAACAGATCGAGCGGGGGTTTCTTGAACTGGACGGAAATTTCAGTGAGCCTGCGGGAGAGGCGCTTGCCCGTACGCAGAAAAAACGGCACGCCTGACCAGCGCCAGGTGTCCAGGAAAACCCTGATTGCGGCGTAGGTGTCGGTCCTGGAATCCGGGTCGACGTCCGGCTCCTCGCGGTAACCTGGTACGGCCATGCTGTCCACCACCCCCGGCGCATACTGCCCGAAGATCGCCTCGGTTTTAACGAGTTCCCCTTCGATTGGCCGGATCGCACGCAGAACCTTCACCTTTTCATTGCGGACAGAGTCAGGGGAGAGATCTGATGGCGGTTCCATGGCTACCAGACACAGCAGCTGGAGCAAATGGTTCTGTACGATATCCTTCAAGGCCCCGGATTTCTCGTAGTAATTTCCCCGTGTTTTAATTCCTATTGTTTCCGACATGGTGATCTGGACATGGTGAACGTACCTGCTGTTCCAGATCGGTTCATATACGCCGTTTCCGAATCGCATCACGAGGATGTTCTGTACCGTCTCTCTTCCAAGGTAGTGATCTATCCGGTATACCTGTTGTTCATCGAAGTGTTTAAGAATTACGGCATTAAGGATTTTGGCGGATTCCAGATCAGAGCCGAAGGGCTTTTCCACGATTATCCTGTGATGAAGGTTTCGCTTCACAACAACACCCGATTGCCCGAGGTTTTCCACAATGGTCGTGTATGCTTCCGGAGGCGTGGAGAGGTAGAATATCGATACTCCTGTTGGGGACAACTTTTTTTTAAGGCTTGCGTAGCCGTCAGGCGATGAAAAGTCGGAACTGATGTATGAAAGCTTTTTCAGGAACGCATCAGTCAGCGCCAGGGTGTGTTCTGGGATCCTGATATCTGCAATCATTTTTCGCGCCTCTTCCCTGAAGCTCTCATCGGTCCAGGGCCTGCGGGCAAAACCTATTATCGAAAAATCGTGTATATATCCCTTTGAAAAAAGCGCGAACAGCGCGGGGACGAGCTTTCTTTTCGTAAGATCCCCGGTGGCGCCGAAAATGACCAGGGTGAAGGGCGGGGGAGACTTGTGAATTTCAAGTCCCTGCATGAGCGGGTTTTTATCCATGGTTAACATTAAAAATAGAAACGCAGATCGTCAAGGGGTGGCAATTGTCCTTGAAAACTGCCGCTTATCTTCAGTAGTTTTGGGACAACCACTTGCATATTTGGGTGCACTTTCCTACAATATGGGAATAAGCACTTTCAACAAGGATGGTGGGCCATGTCGGATGAAAACAAGAGCTTTGATGACGAACTTGCAGGAATCCCGGGATCAAGTTCCGCTTCCGGAAGACTGGATACCGATATCGGTGGAATGGACGCCTCCTCTGCTTACGAATATGTGCTTGCCTTTGTGGCAACAATGAAAGAAACGCAGGCCGCCCGCGCTGTCCAGGAAAAGGAACTCTCGCTTTGGAAAGAAAGGGTAAAGCTTGCGAACAGCAAAAACGAGACTGCGCTTGCCGCGAAAGCCGCGGAAAAAGTTGCTGAAATTGATGGGAAAATAACCAAACTCAAGGCTGAGGAGTCCGGGCTTTCAACTAAAGTTCTGGTGTTGAAGGACGAGCTAAAGCGCCTTAAAACAAAATTTCAAGCCACTGTGGATGTGGACCAGCTCCAGGCAGAGCTGGACATGAATGTGGGAAAGCCGGATACTTTGGCAAAATCTTTCAAGGAACAGGAAGCTGATACAGAGCTTGAAAACCTGAAAAAAAAGATGCAGGGCAATTCATAGCGTCTGGATAATGCTTGTCAACCGAAAAATAAATCACAGTGAAAAAATCATTCTTTGCGCTATAATTACTGTTAGAAATGGAGATTGCACTAATGAAAATGAAGAGTGGTATTGTGTTTGCCGCGGCTTTTCTTGTTTTTCTCACAATTGAGCCTGTAATGGTTTCAGCAGAAACATTTGAGGAATACCGCGAGCGCACCCGGCGCGAGCAGGAAGAACAGCGCAGAAGGCGTGAGGATCAACAGAACAATCAAAATAATGATGATGACGACAAGGGCGACTTCTGGGGTGCCTGCTTTGGCAATTGTCTCGGTGCCATGCTCCAGGGCATGTGTGAAGCGGCGGCAACGGATTCCGGTGATGAACAATCCGGCAGTTCCACGGGGAACACTTATGACACATATGATGACCAGGGTGCAGGTGAAAGCACAAGAATGTTTGTGGAGGTAAATGCCGAAGTGCCATTCCTGTTTGGAGACGAAGATATGATCGTGGGCGCTTGTGCCCAGGTGAACATCACATTTTCCTTTTTTCATCTCAATGCCTACTACGGAAAACTTTTCAATGATGGTGGCGAGGACCCTGGTTCATTTGCCCTTCACGCGGGTTTTGCAATTCCGACAGACCGTTTCATGTTTGCTCTCTTCGGCGGTATCTATTCCCAGCCATATGTGGAATACATCGGTTTTTCCTTTGGGGCAAATATGAGGGCTTATCTTTCAGACAAGTTCATATGGTCCCTGGACGCGTTCTGCAGCATCGATGGATCACTTTATTTCATAATCGCCTCGACAGGCGTCAATTACAAGGTTGATCCACTTGTCATCGGAGCGGGAGTGAACCTTTTTAATTTCAACGACTTCATTCTGTTTGGACCTTCGGTGAAAGTCGGGCTCTGGTTCTAGGCACGGGAAATACTGTTTTAAAAAAGTGAGGTATG
>RPPD01000377.1 GCA_003818675.1 Spirochaetaceae bacterium | reverse complement strand
TGTAGTTTCGATGTATCCCTTGATTATTATTTTGTCACTTTGTGCTCAACCACGTTTACAATTTTTTACAAGCTTTTACACCTGCATGACAAGCCTTATCCGCAAAAACCGTACAATTTAATAGAAATTAAATTCTGATGGCATTTAGCCGTCATGATAAAACTTACAGGAGGATAAAATGAAAAAAACCCTTGTTTCTGCATTAGGATTGATGCTTCTGTGCATGCTGCTTGCGGCAACAGCTGGCGCAGAGGCTCGAATACAACTCGCCATCCTGCTCGACACTTCTGGCAGCATGGACGGCCTTATTGAGCAGGCCAAAACCCAGCTGTGGAAAATTGTCAACGAGTTGGCGCGTGCCAAACAAAATGGAGAGAGCCCGCTTCTGGAGGTGGCTCTTTATGAGTATGGCAAGGACAGCATTCCTGCTGCAAACGGCTACATGCGCATGATACTGCCTTTAAGCCGCGACCTCGACAAAATCTCGGAGGAACTTTTTGCCCTTAAAACAGATGGCGGTTCTGAGTACTGCGGCATGGCCATTAAAAAGGCTGTTACCGAACTTTCATGGAACGCAGACTCAAAAACATTAAAGGTCATTTTTATCGCGGGCAATGAGGAGTTCACCCAGGGGGATATCAATTTCAGGGATGCCTGCAAACAGGCAATTACCTCAGGGATTGTGATAAATACTATCTTCTGCGGAAACCGCGAAGAAGGAATAAGTACAAACTGGAAGGAAGGTGCTGACATGGCTGACGGTTTTTACATGACAATAGACCAGGACCAAACCGTTGCCTATATAGAAGCTCCTCAGGATGCCGAAATTACCAGGCTCGGCAATGAACTCAACAAGACCTATGTTGGATATGGGGTCCGGGCCGAGGAAGGCACGTCAAACCAGACCGCACAGGACGGCAATGCCGCATCAGCAAGCCCTGAGGCTGCTGTACAGCGCTCCATGACAAAAGCCACAGCACAATACGACAACTCTGGCTGGGACCTTGTTGACGCTGTTGCCTCAGGCGCGGTGGATGTGAGCACAATGAAAAAAGACCAGCTGCCCGCGGAACTGCAGGGGAAAACCGAAGATGAAGTCAAAGCCTATGTTGAAGAAAAATCCGCAGAGCGCGAAGCGATCCAGAAGAGAATTACCCAGCTCTCCGGAGAACGCAGGGTGTATGTTGAAAACGAGATGAAAAAACAGGGAGAATCAAACACCTTTGATGCTGTTGTAATCACAGCCCTCCATGATCTGGCTGAAAAAAAGCAGTTTGCCTTTGGGGAGGAGTGAAGCCATGAAAAAGATATTTTTATCACTATCGATTCTTGCATTGGCTGTATTGGCTGGCTTTGCTGACGGTTTTATTGTTGTCCCTGAGCCGGTTTCAATGCCGGGCGCAACCCGTGCGTTTCCTTTGGCAGTTAAATACCACCATGTTTCGGTGGAAATAACAGACCGAACCGCCACAACATCCATTGATCAGGTCTTTATTAATCCTACTGGGAGGCGGCTTGAAGGGGAATATATTTTCCCTGTTCCCAGGGGTGCTGTTATTAAAAACTTCAGCATGTACATTGATGGCAAGGAAACTCGTGCTGAACTCCTTGATGCGGCCAAAGCCAGAAGCATATATGAGGAGATAGTCCGCAAAACCCTTGACCCGGCTCTTCTTGAATACCAGAACTCCACTATTTTCCGCGTCAGGATATTCCCTATTGAACCAAATAGTGAAAAGCGCATAAAAATCTCCTATTCGGAGATCATCGCAAAGGATAATGACACCTTCGTCTACCTTTATCCCATGAACACGGAAAAGTTTTCCTCCTCTCCTCTTGTGTCCGCTAGTATTGCTGTAAACATAAGGTCGCAGGCAACACTGAAGAGCATCTTTTCAACGACTCATCCTGTCCATCTGATCCGCAAGGATGACAACAACGCGGTTGCCTCGTGGGAAGACAAGAATGTCACACCCAGAACGGATTTCAAGCTTTATTTCCAGACAGCAACATCGCCTTTGGGTATGTCCATCCTGACTCACTCGGTCTCAGGGCAGGACGGTTACTTTCTTCTGGACATTTCCCCGGGGTTCTGGGATGAAAAAAAGGAAGCAAATCCAAAGGACGTGATCTTTGTGCTTGATGCTTCAGGCTCCATGGCGGGCGACAAGCTCGCAAAGGCAAAGGAAGCCTTGCGGTTCTGCATTGGCAAACTCGCTTCGCAGGACAGGTTCCAGATAATAAGGTTCTCAACAGAAGCTGAAGTGCTTTTCCCATCTGTTGTTGAAGCAAACACTGCCCGCCTCAAGGAAGCAAGTGAATACATAAACCGCATCAGCGCAATTGGAGGCACAAATGTTGAAGATGCCCTGACCAAGGCCTTTTCACAGAATGCCCTTCAACAAGATCCAAACCGCCTCACGCTTGTGGTCTTCATAACTGATGGAAAACCAACCATAGGAGAGATAGACCCTGAACTCCTCGCAAAAAAAATAGGGAATGCGAATTCCCGCGCAATGCGCATCTACACATTCGGCATCGATGACAGCCTGGACACTGTGCTTCTTGACAAGCTGACAAGCCTTACAAGGGGTTACCGTGCATATGTCTCCCCGCGTGAAGACATCGCTTCTGCAATCAAGGATTTTTATTCCAAGGTTGAACAACCAGTTCTCACTGACTTAAAGCTTGTAACTTCAGGCAGTGTGCGCATTCTTAAAACCCACCCGAATATCGACAGGCTGCCGGACCTTTTTGCCGGAATGTCGATCTCTGTTCTTGGACGCTATTCTGGATCAGGCGACGCGGCTTTTAAACTAAGCGGGTTTTTTGCAGGGAAATCTGTTAGCTATACCTTTGAGGCAAGCTTCCCGAAGGAAAATCCAAACAACGAGGCAATCTCATCTTTGTGGGCAGCCCGCAGGGTCGGTTTTCTCCTTGAGACAATTCGCACTTCAGGCACCTCTTTGGAACTCGTGGAGGAAGTTACATTCCTTGCTCGCACCTATGGAATCGTCACACCATACACCAGCTATCTGATCATTGAAGACGAGAGAACACGGGTCTCGCGCCGTGAACTCGCCCCTGCTGACCAGACCATGGGAGGCTTTGCGGACAGGGACAGCTTGTTCGAGCAGCGCAGCATGGCTGAATACGGGAATCTGAAGAAGGATTCGGGTCTTGCAGGAGTACAAGCAAGCGAAGAAACGCAGACTCTCA
>RPPD01000376.1 GCA_003818675.1 Spirochaetaceae bacterium | reverse complement strand
AGAAACAAATCCCGAACAAAAGAACCTGAGAGGGCAGGTTGTCAGACATTATGACACAGGCGGATTATTATTAACGCCCTCATTTGATTTTAAGGGACAATCCATATCGGTCACCAGGAAGCTTTTCAAGAAATATAAAGAGGTCGCCGACTGGACAGACGCCAATCTGGCGACCGATCTGGAAGGCGAAGACTGCATTTTAATAACTGAAACCGATGCGCTCGGCCGAATCACTCGGCAGGTAGCCCCGGACGGCAGTATTATCACGCCTGAATATAATGAGGCGGGACTGCTCACTGCAGAAACCGTGACGCATGTCGATCCTGCCGTGACCACCAGGTACATCAAAAACATTGACTATAATGAAAAGGGTCAGCGCAACAAAATCGTCTATGGAAACGATGTCAGCACCGTCTTTTCCTATGACAGGGAAACCTTCAGGCTCAAGCGCCTGGAAACCAAACGCAATAATAATGATCCGCTTCAGGATTGGTATTATACCTATGATCCCGTGGGCAATATCACGCACGTTGAAGACAAAAACATCCCGGCGGCTTTTTTTGACAACCAAAAGGTCACGGGATTATCCACCTATACCTATGATGCCCTCTATCGCCTGGTGGAAGCCGCGGGAAGGGAAAACGACGCTGCGTTGGGTTTCGGAGATTGCGATAACTGGAACGATGCCGGCTTCATCCACTCCGTGAAGCCGGGCGATCCTCTGTCTATCCGCACATACACCCAGATATATAGATATGACGGTGTCGGTAACATCAGAATGATGAAACACTCGGCCGGTCCGGCCGGCAGTTGGACTCGGATGTATGAGTATGAAACTGACAACAATCGCCTGAAAAGCACGCGCGTGGGCGATATCAACCATCCCGTCGATTATACCAAATACAAACACCATGCCAAACACGGTTTTCTGGAGGAGCTTCCCCATTTAGAAAAGATTGCCTGGAACTTTAAGGAGGAAGTGGTTCTTACCTCGCGCCAGCATTGCGCGGCGGACAATATCCCTGTGATCACCTACTACCAGTATGACGGGCAAGGCCAAAGGATCAGGAAAATAACGGAAGACCAGGCTCAGGCTGGCAATTCGCCCGTGAAAAAAGAAGAACGCGTTTATATTGCCGGGTACGAACTTTATATAAAACACAGCGGTACTGATGCGGGATTGAGGCGCACAAGCCTGAGCCTGATGGATAAAGAGCACCAATTTGTGATGATCGAGACCAGAAATGACGTGGATGACGGCACCGAAAAGCATCTGGTGCGGTATCAATTGCATAATCACCTGGGTTCAGCCTGTTTGGAGCTGGATAATGATGCGCACGCGAATGTCATTAGTTATGAAGAATATCATCCCTACGGAACCACCGCCTATCAGGCTTCCAACGCCACCATCAAATCCGTTGCCAAGCGCTACCGGTATACCGGCAAGGAGAGGGATGAGGAGACGGGTTTGGAATACCATGGCGCAAGGTATTATCTGCCATGGTTGGGAAGATGGCTGAGCGCTGATCCGAAAGGATTGGCGGATGGAATAAATATATACTGCTATGTGAATATGAACCCGGTAATTAAAACGGACAGGAAAGGTATGTCCTCTGAAGACCAATATGCTCCTCTTTTTTCAAAAGAAGGCGAAGAAGCTGCCCAGTACTGGGCGGATACGGTTGTGGAAGGCGAGCGTCAGGGAGGCATCGGCGGGATGTACAAGGTTGCCACAGGCTGGATGTTCGGTTTTTTTGCATCACTATGGACGCCGAGAACCGCATCGCTGACCGGAACAGTAATAAATACGGCAGCAGGTGGAATACCGGCCGGCCTCGTTACTTTTTTGGCGGGAGCGTATAGTTATGATCCTGTTGATGAAACGTTCTATGCTCAAATGTACTCTCCACAGAGAAATTTTGGCTATTATGATTTGTATGACAAATATTGTGTTTTTATAACCTTTTTTATACATAGTGAACCAATACGGTTCGAGGCAAAAGGAAGAGAATGGAAAATTGAACTTTGGAAGGGCATGTATGGGCCGATACTCACCGGAGGCGAAGTGGGGATCTATGTCGGAAAAGATTATGGCCCGGCCAGTTTACTGTTGGGTAAAGTGGAGGGCGGAAATGATACAAGTTGCGCTGAAGATGAAGAAATGCTGCCAATGTCTATAAAACTATACGATAAAGAATCCGGTCAATTGATTTTTGAACGGAGCAAAGAAAGACATTGGTGGTTGACAGGTTTTGATTTCTTTGAGTTTAAAAAAGCGAGTGAATTGGTGATGGAAGTTTCCATAGAGATGGAAGATGAAGAAATGAGAAAAAGTTTTATTTCGGCATTAGAAGCTCTCGGTTATGGTTATAAAGTTGAGAATTCTTCGGTAGTTCTTACGTTCGATCAGCCTCATACCAGGCAACCATGGGAAGATCAGGATGAGTTTGAATTGAGAAAACAACAGATGATAGAAAGCGGGGAATGGCGCCAATATCGGTAAAAAAATATTCTATTCATTAGTTTATTGTAAAGGAGCGACATCATGATAAAAAAAACAAAAAAAGGCTCTTTGAATGCCACAAAAAATATTCCGGTGAAGCTCATCGACCTTGAAAGTAATTCCACATTGACGGCAAGTGAATTGAAACTAAAAGAACCGGAAAAAGCGAAATCCCTGTTTGCAAAGTTCCAAGACGGCGTGACAAAAAAGGCCGTAAACATAATCAAGGGACGGTCCAAAGTTATTGATGAGGTGCTCGATAGTATTGACTTAACCATCGCCGTTGATGATTCAACAAAATCCATGAAAGTAAGCGAAGCGGCAATAACCGCATTGAGAAATGGAGTGAAAAATAACAGCGCTTATAAAGATGATGAAAATATCAGGAACGAAATAACAAAGGTTGAGGAGGAATTAAAGCGCCTGCCGGACAAGACCATCTCCGAAAGCATAGGCCTTGATAAACCGATCGGCAGTTTGCCGGAATTCCGGGATGATATGCAGCTCAAAAAAATGAAGGACCTCGGCCTGTTGGCTGGTTTGAATGAAGACGAACGAATGAAAATCATGAACAAGGCGGGAAAGATAAATTTCCTGACGAATGCCAAAATACGGACCATGGTACATGACAAGGATATCACCCCGGAACAATCGATAAAACTGGAAAACGCCACCGCTCTGTATATGCTGCTGGACCAGAATTATGTCCTGGCAAATAGTCTT
>RPPD01000375.1 GCA_003818675.1 Spirochaetaceae bacterium | reverse complement strand
CCTGCACTCTATCTGTCCGGTATTGTAAAGAATGACCTGGGCGCGTGGAATATACAGGTTGACGGGCTTTTTCGTCTCACAAGGGATTTACTCAGTACAACATCCCGTGGATTTTCAGGACATGATGTTCCTTTTCCAACCGGGCGTGTTCTTATTTGGCCTGCTGTGGGCCATGAAGAAGTTGTTGCCGGATATCCGGGAGTGTAAACACGGAAATTTCTGTGGACTTCCCAAGAACATACAGAATGGCGAGATGTTGTTTCCCCTCGTAGATTGCAAATGAATCTGTGTATCTTTTGCATGGTCCAGTATGCTTTTCTACCTGTTCACGAATTGCCCCCGGGCCAAACAGACGGTTTATTAGAAGCCTGGAACCCTGGGTGACAGAGATGCGCAGGATTTCTCCGCCTTCTATTACAACTCTTGCACCAAGCGAAGTATAATACCAGTATTCACTGTGTGTATCATCCCCCGCTTCAGTTACTGAATCTGGTTTGCCCCAATTCTTTAAAAGAACCTCGATATTGTCTCCTGCAGTTATGCCTTCCGGTTCTTGCGCAGAAGTCCCGGGAAGCATGAAGACAAAAGAAGCCTCTCTTTCAGGTTCTGGAATTTTAACGCTGGTCAAGTCACACAGGGTCTGTGCCCAGGCGGAGACAGCTTCGTAGCGTGTAAGGTAGTCATAAGCAATACGTGTCGCCTCCTGATTGTTCTTGTCATAATGGTTGGCAAGAGCAAGATTAAGAAGGGGTGTGAAATCAATAAGAACATACTGCTTGTTGTATTCCTGATTGAGCATGAAATCCCTGTTCATTTGGCGGAGAGTCTTTGAAAGAAACGGATCCGTAGCATTTTCCTGGATCATGCGTGTCCAGGTGCTGTCATACTGTAGGGAGATATCATGAAAAAGACTTTTTGCCTCATCCTTTTCCCCTGTCATGTAAAAAACAACCGCAATATTATTGAGCATTGCCACGCTCATGTTGCCGGCAATGGACATGCGGGCCAGGTCCTGTGCCTTTGTCTCATATTCTTTTTTGGGAGAATATGAAAGAAGCAGGGCAAAATTGGAAAGCATGGACTTGTTCTGGATTCTGGGCAGGGCTGATTCATAGCATGACCTTGCCCGTTCCCAGAGAACTGGATCACCTGGGAGCATTTTCATGCCTTCGCGGGGAACTCTGTCTGAGTAGATCATGTTTTCATGAAACAAGGGAGCTTCAAGTATTCCGCGCAATTTCTGCTCCGAAAGGGATGTGGTGGACAACCAGAGCTTGTGAAGGGCTATGGCCTTTTCAGCAAGAAGATGAATATTGTCTGGATGCAATGCGATGGCATTCTCCATGGCCTGGCATGCATGAAGAAGGTTAATGCCTATCTGGATATCCGAAAAGGCCTGTTCAAGAATAGCTGCCTCCCTGATATAGGCACTTGATTTTTCATCAAGCCTTAGGAGACGGGACTTGGGTGTGGGATGGGAATCAAAGTAGACATTTATTGCGGCTGCAGGAGCGCTGGAAGTCTCGCCAGAAGAAATTTCATCAAGAAACTCAATACTTGTTTTTAAAAGTCCTGGGTCATATTGAGCCTGTTTCAAGAGCAGAATTGCCGTATAGTCTGCCTCGTATTCCTGCTCACGGGAAAACGTCAATAGCTTAAGTTCTGAAGTAATGTCCTTTATGGGGGCAATATTCCACCTGGTCTTGAAAAACTCCAGTGTATGGCGGTTGTAATAGTGGCCCAGCTCATGGGCCAGAATCGGAGCGATCATGTTTTCGCGAAACATTTGAAGCTGTGCAGATGATGAAGTTCCTGTGGAAATGTTGTGTTTACGCGCAATTATCCGGTCAAGCTCCTTGAGCATCCCGGAATTGATCACAATCTCGCCTCCGGGAAACGATGATGCATTGTAGGAAGTATCCTTGACTATGACCCAACGGTGCGCCAAAGAAGTCTCCATGCCTGTGGCAAGGAGTTTCTTGAAGGCGGACTCCAGTGGCCCCTGCCATTCAGGCATGGAAGCGATGCCATAACGGTTTGTGTATGATTCAAACCAACCCTTGCTCTGTCGCAGGAGGTATTCCCAAAGGGTCTGGGAGACGGCGGATTCTTCGCCAAAGAGTGTTGGACAGAGCAAAAGAACGAGTAGCACTGCTTTTATTTTATCGAGAATTCGCACTCCAATACCCCTGTTAATACTGTTATAATATATCAACATTTATTGCTTATCACAATAATTGCAAAAGAGCACTTTGAATAACTATTGTGTTTTTGCGGTATTTTTTTCACAAAAAAGAAAAAATTAGTGTCAAGAGTTTGACAATTTTTATTACAGGGTTTATAATCTTTGCAAAATGACAAAGATGTCGGTTGCCATTTCACCTTTTGTAGTGGAACGCTTATCGCGTTATTACCTCTACCTGACCATGCTGGGTAAAAAAAACGGGTCATGGATTTCATCCAAAGAACTGTCTGGTGCCCTTGGACTTACAAGTTCAACAGTACGTCAGGACATATCACACCTTGAGGAATATAACGGCATTTCCAAACGCGGTTACAACCGTGAAGAACTCGCTGGTAACCTCAGGAGCTTTTTTGGCACTGACAAGCCATGCAGGGCGGTCATAGTGGGTGCAGGGAATTTCGGGCGTGCGCTTCTTCTGCACAGGGAATTCCATGGCCAGGGTTTTGAAATTTCCGCAATTTTTGATGCAAATCCAAAAATTGTTAAAACCAAAATAGACAAATTCCAGGTCAAGGATGTGAAAGAACTGGAAAACTATATTGCGGAAAATAATATTGAAATTGGAATAATAGCGGTTCCGTCATCAGAGGCGCAGGAAGTTGCAGACAGGCTTGCAAATGCCCATATACGGGGGATACTGAATCTTACCACTTCTCCCCTGCAAGTAGTTGAAAAAATTGCACTTGTAGATTCCCGCCTGATCATTGAACTTTTCAAACTGTCATATCAAATCCGACTTGATCCTGAAAACAGCAAAAAATGTGATGCTGTTGTGCGAGGAGGAAACAATGGGAGCTAAGATTGTCACCAGAAAGGAACTTGATGCATGGGTGGCGGCACTTGTACATGCCGGCAGGGTAGTCGGTGTAGAGGCCAAGGGGGACAAGTTCTGTTATGGGGATTTGCATAAAGCAGAAGACCTGCGGCTTGATTATGACGTGACGATTTTGCCTCCGAAACAGTATTTTCTTCCTACGGATGAAACCCT
>RPPD01000374.1 GCA_003818675.1 Spirochaetaceae bacterium | reverse complement strand
TGATACAGGTTTTTTGACAACTTGAGGATTGTCGCCGAATCCGAAGTCTGGAGTTTTGGGTCAAGCAGAAGGAGCAGGTTCATCATCTGCGGCGACTTGTATCTGTCCTCAGGGAGAAGCGTATCGTCTGTCGCCATCTTTAAAATTATTTCCGAGAAAATCTTTAGCGCCACGATTGTGGACATCTTGAAGTTTTCCATGAGGTTTTTTACCAGACCCTTGTAACTTTTCAGGCGTTCATAATACGGTGTGTAGTAGTCTGCCTGGGTGATGTTCATGGATTTGAGCAGGCCTATTGCTGTTACCTTGGTTATATATTTGTGCTTGATTGCGCCAATTGGCGTGTAATATTTGATGAGTAGATTGGCTATACTCTCAAGCGGGTCTATCATACTCTATCTGAATATTAACAACGAGCAAGGTTTTATGCAAGGAGAAAACCTTTAAGAGAGGCTATTTTTTCAAGAAAAATATGGGGTTTACACGCTTTGGGAGTTGTGGCAGTATCGCAGAAGACTCTACCCATTGAAGGTAATAAGCCACGGCAACTTATAGAAATCACGGAATTACCACGGAGAAAACAGAATAATGGCAGAATGGTGTACGACGTTTTACGAACAACATCGGGAATTTCTGGTGGGGCTTGGAATAGGGCTCACGATATTTTCAATTGTGGCCTTCATCGTGGGCATTGTGATCACCCCATGGCTTATACTTAAAATGCCTGCAGACTATTTTGTGAAAAGGGCAGCGCATATCCGCAAAAAACTTACAATGTCAATGCTGGTTCCCCGGATTGTACGCAACTGTCTCGGAGTGGTGTTTCTGCTGGTGGGGATCGCGCTTCTGGTGCTGCCCGGTCCCGGCTGGCTCACGATTCTCCTGGGTGTCACCCTGCTTGATTTTCCCGGTAAATACAGGCTTGAGATCTGGATTATCAAACTGCCCTTTATCAAGGCACCGGTGGATCTCCTGCGCCAAAAACACAACCGTGAACCAATCCAGTTTCCTTAAATAGGCTAGAAACCCCCACCCAGTTGTCTCATGAAATCAGCCTTGGGAGCTGTTATTCGCAGACGTATGCCCCATGATTCGAAAATTGCTTCTGGTTTTGTGCTCCCATCCGCTGGTATGGCGAATTGGTCTCCCAATTCACGCGAGATTTCTTCAAGTGAGGCGCGGTCCAGCTGTTGCGCCTTGATGGCAATTTCAGTGATCATGGAATCACCCTCCAGTGACATGGACCAAAAAATGTCTTCTATTTTATCAGTCAATTCCCGTAATCTGTGCTCCTCTGCGGTCATTTCCTCATCATCGCGCAATTTTAGAATGTCCGCCCTTATGGTGTCCAAATCAAATGCCATGACCGCCAATGTCTGGTCTGAGACAGGAATCAGAACTTCCTTTTCCCTTGATGGTGAAAACTTGTCCCGGAGTTCCAGCACCCGCTGAACCATTTCCAGAGTTCCGTAATACAGCTCATTGTCCGAAGCCACAGCGATTACATAGCCATTGTTGAAGAATTCTGCCCCTTCAGAAGAGCCATCCTGATCACCCTTTTTCGTGACATACACTGGAATCCCATGGATAATGGTTTTTTCAGCCACTTCATCCAGAAACTCCATCAAGGCCCGGCTATCCATTTCCAAAAGAAAATAGAGGACCGAATCCGATGATAGAATCGGAGACTGGAAAAATCCGGTATTTTTGCCATAAAACGCCATGCCGTGTATGTACTTTATATGATCCCAGAATGGAAGTGATGATTCAAGCTGGGAAGAGGAGGACTCCATTAATGGAAGGATTCCGGGACCCAGCTCTGGATCCCGCACAAGTGTCTCAAAATTGAAAGCGATCCAAAAACCGGATGTGTCTGAAATCGAGGCGGCAAAGTCCTGTGTGATCAGGTCTTTCCTCGGAAAATCCGCAGGGTCTCCCTTGCAGGAAATAACAGTTGCAAAAAGTGCCGCTAAAATGAGCAGGATCGCGATAGGGAACAGGTCAGTTTTATTTTCGGCCATAGTATACAGTATACAACAGCATGGATTCTTTAACTACAATAATATTCTGCGGAAATATCAGCCCTTGATTACGAGCTTTAGCAATGCCATGCGGACGAACATTCCATTGTGCGCCTGCCTGAAATATGCAGCTCCAGCAAGCTGGTCCACATCCGGTAAAATCTCGTCCACCCGCGGGAGGGGGTGAAGTACCAGAATATCTGGATTGTGTTTTTCAATGATTGCGCGGGATAGTACAAAAGATCCTTTGAGCCTGTCATACGAGGACTGATCTGGAAAGCGCTCCCTCTGGATCCTGGTCATATATATCACATCAGTTGCAAGAGCGTCTGAAAGGTTTGCGGTTTTTGTGTATTTGATTCCCTTTGCCGATAAATCCCCGCAGATTTCATCCGGCATTTGGAGTTCGTCAGGTGCGCAAAAGATGAATGTTGGATTGAACGGGAATAGCGCATAGGCGAGTGAGTGTACGGTCCTGCCGTACTTGAGGTCTCCTGCAATTGTAATTTTGACATTGTCAAGGTGTCCCAGCTCTGCATGCAATGTGTACAGGTCAAGCAAGGCCTGCGTGGGGTGCTCTCCTGCACCGTCCCCTGCATTAATAATTGGTATTTTGCATGCATCCGCGGCACATGCAGCGCCTCCCTTGACTGGCTGGCGCATGACAATGCAGTCTGCGTATCCCTCAATCACCCTTACAGTGTCTGTAAGGGTTTCGCCCTTGGCGACAGAGGAACTTGCAGGTTCTGATACCGTAATCACTCTGGCGCCAAGCCTTAATGCCGCGGCTTCAAACGAGAGGCGGGTACGCGTGGATGGCTCCAGAAAAAGAGTGGCGACAACCTTGTCAGAAAGGATTTTTGACATGCTGCGTATTTTGACGAGCTTTTCCATGGCACGTGCGGTGTCCAGAATTTTCAGTATATCCCCCCGCGAAAGCGCACGCATGGAGATGATGTCGCGGCCGCGGAAGGAGTTGTTCATGGTTTATTCCTCTGTCACCAGGTACTGGCCAAGCTGCTTGAGTTCAGGAATTTTCTCGAAAATCGGTTTTTTATTTTTATTGGCTTCCCGGTCAAGCTTTACCACGTGGAAGTACAGCTCGTTTATCATATCGGAGAATATTTTAAGGTTTACGGGAAAGTTCTTGACTGCCATTTCCCCAAGTACGCGATAGGATTCGGACCCGCCGCTGCTTGAGCGGGCAAAAGGGG
>RPPD01000373.1 GCA_003818675.1 Spirochaetaceae bacterium | reverse complement strand
TGCCTGGCGGACTTCTGGTTTACAACTCTTCTCTTATTAAAAACACACCTGAACGCACTGATATTACTGTTCTGCCTGTGGATGCCAATTCAATTGCTGAAAAACTTGGATCAGCCCGCGCGGCCAACATGGTGGCAATAGGTGCGCTTGTTGCGGCAAAGCCCGCTATCGCTTCACTTGATGCTGTCATCGGTGCCCTTGAAGAGGCTGTCAGTTCCAGAAACAGCGAGCTCAACGCGCTTAACAGAAATGCCTTAAACGCAGGTTTCAATTCCGTGAAGCAAAAGGCCGCATAAAAGCCCTGTATTCTGTCTGCCAACTGCCGAACACCCCTTTTTTACACAAAAACTTAACAAATATTAAGTACTTTTGTCGAATTTTAGCTAAAAAAAAGATATTTCTGAATTCAAATAGTTGACAGAAAAAGATTATGGATTAGAATTGTCGACATGTGGGGATTTGTGGGAATAAATGAAATTATAAGGAATTTTGTGGATGTTGACAGGCGAATTTAAAGATTCGCTGGACGAAAAGGGGAGACTGATGATTCCCCAGAGAGTCCGGCAGGCGATCACAGGAAATGTTCTCATTATCACGCGTGGCATAGACAAGTGCATTTGGCTTTTCCCGCCTGAGGAATGGAAAAACATTTCCCAGAACCTCATTGATTCTTCATCCATGTTCCTGGAAAAAACCCGTCTCATCCAGCGCCGAATACTCGCGCCCGCGCAGGAGATTGATATCGACAAGTCCGGCAGGATTATGGTGCCTCCCACGCTCCGCGAATACGCGGGCTTGAAAAAGGACTGTATCATCCTCGGGATGCTGAAATACATAGAAATCTGGGATGACGAAGCATACAACGGTTTCTGGAACGACAACGAGAACCGTTTCCGCAGCGCCGCGGAAGAGCTCGGCGACAAGATTACGTTCAAGGCGGAGTAGTGGAAGAAACCCGGAATGACATTTATCACACTCCTGTACTCCTCGAGGAAGTACTGACATGGCTCGCGCCTGATGCTGTGCCAGACAACACTGCAGGTGCCGGCGTGCCTTGTGTTGTTGTGGACGCTACGGCCGGGGAGGGCGGGCATTCTGAGGCTTTTCTGTCCCGCTTTCCCCAGACAAAACTTTACTGTGTTGACGCGGACAGCCGACAGATCAGGGAAGCAGAGAAACGGCTTTCGGGATTCGGAAACAGAGCCCGCTTTTTCAACTGCCTTTTCTCCGGTTTTTTTGAAAACTACGATTCACAGGGGCTTTCAAATCCTGACAGGATTCTCATGGACCTTGGGATTTCGATGTATCACTTCAAGGGATCTGAGCGCGGATTTTCATTTGCCGCGGATGAACCACTGGATATGAGGATTTCGGATACCCTCACCAAAACCGCGGCAGATATTGTAAACCGCGAGCGGGAAGAGGAAATCGCGAGGATTCTTTTTGAATATGGCGAGGAGCGCGCTTCAAGAAAAATCGCCCGCGCGATTGTTCTTGCACGCAAACAGGCTCCACTGAAGACCACCAAGGAACTTGCGGGTCTTGTAGCCCGTGTTCTGGGGAAAGGCCAGGGCCATGCTCCCAGGTCCCGTATCCACCCTGCGACAAAGACGTTCCAGGCCCTGCGCATCGCCGTAAACCGCGAACTGGAAGAGCTTGAGCAGGGGCTTGCGGCCGGGTTTTCAGTATTGAAGCCCTCGGGCAAAATCGGGGTCATAACCTTTCATTCACTTGAGGACAGGATCGTGAAGCGGTTTTTCCAGGCAAAACAGCGAGGGTGTACATGCGACCCGGAAACGCCGATGTGTCAATGTGGGGGCAAAAAAGAGTGCACTATACTCACAAAAAAGCCTGTCACTGCCTCTGATGAGGAAATCAGGAAGAATCCGGCCTCACGGAGCGCAAAACTGAGAGTCGCGGAGAAATGCCTATGAAAATCAACAAGATTGTCCTTTTGGTACTTGCATGCACAATCCCGGCGTTTTTCTTCATGCAGGTTCTGCAGTCCTACCAGTATTTAAGCCTTGAAAAGAACATCCGACTGCTTGAAGAAGAACAGAAGGGCTGGATCGAAAAAAACAAGAAACTCATTGCGGGGATTTCACTTTTGAGTACTCCCGAACGGATAGACACAATTGCCCGTGACGAACTTGATCTGAAGAAGATTGATTCCTCCGATATCATCAGGATCGGGAGCGAATGAAATTGGCGGTAATGGAAAAGATGAAGAAAGGAACCCAGAATCAAACACTCTTTTCCGCGGATGAAATAGCCGTGGTAACCTCTGGTTCTGTTGTTATTTTCACAGACAAGGATGTCACATCGGTTCAGATTGACTCAAGGACCATTGCTGCCGGTTCCTTGTTTGTTCCATTAAAAGGCGAGAGAACTGATGGTCATGCACATATAGAAGAAGCTTTGGAAAAGGGCGCAGTTGGATTTCTCTGCAGCCAAAAAGAGTGGAGCGAGCGGAAAGCTTCCCTGGCAAAGCTTGCAGGGTCAAAAGCTTTCTGCGTGACAGTCAGTGACACGCTTGAAGCCCTTCAGGCCCTGGCCAGGCATCATATGGCCAGGTTCCCGCGCTGTGTCAGAATTGGCGTAACAGGCTCAAGTGGCAAGACCACTACAAAGGAACTGGTGGGTGCCATATTAAGGACCGCATCAAATGTGGCTGTAAGCGAGGGCAATCTCAATTCTGAAATTGGTGTTCCACTCGTGGCCTTCAGGGTTGCCGACAGTCATGAGTATGCTGTGTTTGAAATGGGAATCAACCATCCCGGCGAAATGGACATACTGGCCGGAATAGTGAAGCCTGATGTGGCGATTATTACAAATATAGGGACAGCGCATATAGGGCTTTTAGGCTCGCGCGAAGGAATTGCGCAGGAAAAGAAAAAGATCGCAAGTCTCTTTAATGGAAAGCAGGTGCTTTTTATACATGAGGATTGCGAATATGCCGCACTGTTTTCTGAAAATATGCGCGGTGAAGTGATTAAATACGGAAAAAGGTCCACAAAGGGTTTTTCGGGAAGCGGTAATCTGGGGCTGGATGGCTTTGCCATCGACTGGGAGGGGCTCCGGATCCGCTTCCCGCTTTTTGGGGAACACAACCTTGACAATGCGCTTGCTGCCCTCTCTTTGGCGGGATTTTTGGGAATTGACCCGGCTCTCGTGAAAAAGTCACTCGAAGAGTTCAAGCAGCTTTCAGGCAGCTCTGAGATCATCACGGGTGAAATCTC
>RPPD01000372.1 GCA_003818675.1 Spirochaetaceae bacterium | reverse complement strand
TGATTTCCGGAAACCAGGCAGAATTAATTTTAAGCTGTAATCGCGGGTAATACAAATAATTTTTAATAAAAAAAGGCCCCGGATATTTCCGGGGCCCTGTTTGTTGCATCAGAAGAAATTGTCAAAACGCAAATCCATTCATATACGGTATCTTTTTCGCAGCGGCTTCTATCTCTTCCTTGTTCTTTATCAGTTCAAAGACCGTATCCCAGGTGCCGTTTAACAAAGCCATTCTGCTCGCCTCCGGCATGGTGAATGCATGGGATTTTCCCGCGCAGGATATTTCCTTTTTGACAAGGTCAATTGTAATCCCTGTCTGTGGATCAGCCTTGACAGCCGCAGCAAGCTTTTCTATTACATCTTTTGTCACAGACACAGCAGGAAGACCCAGGGTTGCGCAATTACCTGCAAAAATCTCGGCAAAGCTTTCTGCGATGAAAGCCTTAAACCCGAAATGTTTTAAAGCCTGCGGTGCATGCTCACGGGAGGAGCCGCAGCCAAAATTGTTGTTGGAAATGAGTATGCTTGCTCCCCTGCAGGCCGCTTTGTCCAGCACATGGCCCTTTGATTTTCCATCCTCGGTAAAGCGCACGTCATTGAAAGCGTACTTTCCCAGCCCGTCAAAAGTCACACAGCGCATGAAGCGCGCGGGAATGATCTGGTCAGTATCAATGTCATCGCCTGTCACATACACTCCGCGTCCTTCTATCTTTATTCTCTTCACATCTGCCGCCATATTGTTGCTCCTTATATTTTCCTTATATCCACGACTTCGCCGGCAAGCGCTGCGGCTGCCACCATGCCCGCGCTCATCAGAAGTGTTCTGCCGCGGGGCGAACCCTGGCGGCCGATGAAATTCCTGTTGGAACTCGATGCAGACATCTGGGCGCCAGTTAGCTTGTCCGGATTCATGCCCAGGCAGATGGAACAGCCGGCCTCACGCCACTGGAATCCCGCGTCCTTGAATATCCTGTCCAGGCCTTCCTTTTCAGCCTGAAGTTTGACGGTGTTGGAACCAGGCACGACAAAAGCCCAGACGTCCCTGGCCTTTTTCTTTCCTTTTACAATTTCAGCTGCTTCACGGAGGTCCGAAATACGGCCGTTTGTGCAGGAGCCGATAAATGCGACCTCGATCTTCTTTCCCGCCATTTTCTCGCCTTCCGCAAATCCCATGTGCTCCAAAGCCTTGAGCGCGGACTCCCTGTCTTCCTTCTTGAGCCCCTTCACGGACGGAATGAGCTCGTCAATTCCCACTGCCTGGCTTGGATTGACACCCCATGTAACCATTGGCGCGAGCGAGTTTACGTCGAGCGGAAAAACATCGTCATACTTTGCGTTGGCATCCGATGCCACGCTCTTCCAGTACTTGACTGCCTTGTCATACTCTGTTCCTGTCGGAGCGTATTTTCTTCCGTTCAGATAATCAAATGTAATCTGGTCAGGATTGATGTAACCGAATCTTGCGCCGCCTTCAATTGACATGTTGCAGATTGTCATCCGGGCTTCCATGGGGAGCGCTTCAACCACAGGTCCTGCGTATTCATATGCGTAGCCCAGACCGCCGTTTACACCCAGCCCGGCAATTATCTTCAGTATGATATCCTTGGCCGTAACACCCATGGCAAGCTTGCCCGTGATCTGTATCTTGCGAACCTTTGGTTTTGCCATGGCCATTGTCTGTGTCGCGAGAACGTCGCGGACCTGGCTCGTACCAATGCCAAAGGCGAGCGAGCCAAACGCGCCATGCGTGGCAGTGTGCGAGTCGCCGCAGACGATTGTCATCCCGGGCTGCGTGAGCCCCAACTCAGGACCTATGATGTGGATCACTCCCTGGAGCCCTGATTCCGGACCGAAGCATGTGATCTTGTGCCTGGTCGTGTTCTTCTCTATCGCCTCAATCATGGCCTCAGCCAGATCGTCAGCAAAGGGACGTGACCTGTTTTCCGTGGGAATAATATGGTCCACGGTGGCGAATGTGCGCTGCGGATACGCAACCTTCAGGTTGTATTCTGCCAGCATGGCGAAAGCCTGCGGCGATGTGACCTCATGGAGGAGGTGGAGGCCGATGAATATCTGGTCCTGTCCCGAAGGCAGGGTCCCCACCTTGTGCAGATTCCAGATTTTGTCAACGAGATGTGTGCCCATTATCATTTCTCCTTAAAGAGTTCGTCCGGTTTTACGGATCAGGATTCAGCGTATTCCGAATTACGATTCGGCCAGTACAACGACCTTGTCAGCCGAAGTCAGGGTGAACTTTTCCGACTTCTCCGGATTTAAGCAAATCCCGTAAGACTTGTCCGCATCGCGTGAATCCGCCGAGATACGGTAACCTATCACGGTTTCATTGCGCGCGGCACCTGCCTCAATAAGCGTATAAAAGTCAAGCGTTGAACCAGGCTCTATGTATATATCCGCAGGCTTCAGGTAAATCTCCGCGCCATCGGGATCAAACATGTCTTCAAAAACACTGGAGAGGTTTTTGTTTTCTGCAATCTGCGAGAGAAGCAAACTCAACAGCTTGTCGCTCACAATAAAGTCATTGGCCTTTGTCACCTCTGCGAGGTTGCGGTTGTTGATGTCAAGCATCTCCGACACAATTGGAATGGCAGTCTTTGCCTTTTCCTGCATATCGCGCAGATGGAGTAGCGTGATGATGGTCTTTGCGTCAGCCTCCTGGTGAGCCAGGACGTCAGAATATGACAGCAGGATGATGTGGTTATACTGCCCGATTGAAAGTGAATCCAGAAGATCCCTGTCCGTTGTATCACCGCTGTGGAAAACAATGTTCTGATTGGCAAGCGCCTTGCCCAAATGTTTCACCTCATCATCAACGCCCTCTGCCTGGGCAACCAGCATGACGGAAGAACCTTTTGCCACATACGCATCCAGTTCCCTGATGATTGTGGCGGCGCGCCAGTTCCATCCGAGAACAAGGGTTTTCTCCGGTTTGGGCGCGGACGCGGCCTTTTGCACAATGACGGATTTATCAATTTTATAATCCAGGCTTTTTGACATCCTGATGGTTGAGTCATCCTCTGATATTACAATCAGCTCGTCATCCTTTGTGAAAACAGTATCCATGGCCGGATTCAGCACAGCCTTGTTGTCCCGGGTAATTCCCATCACTGTTGATTTTGGATAGAGGGGAAGCAATTCCCTGTATTTTTTGCCAATGAGTTTGGGGTGACTGGTGAAGTAAATCTCGTCCCCGCCAAAATCCATAAGTTCCGTATACACAACCGAGAGACCGCTCTGG
>RPPD01000371.1 GCA_003818675.1 Spirochaetaceae bacterium | reverse complement strand
CAGGGGGCTGATAGGTCCGAACGGGGCGGGAAAATCAACCGTGATAAAAATGCTTTGTGGTGTTCTCTATCCCACCGCGGGTGAAATCGAATGCCTGGGGTTCAAGCCGTGGCGGGAGAGAGAGGAATATGTCCGGCATATCGGGGTGGTGTTCGGTCAAAAAAGCCAGCTCTGGTGGAATCTGCCCGCCGTTGACGTCTTCTCTCTCAACAAGAAACTCTACAGGATTCCGGAACCGGTATTCAGGAAAAATCTTGACATGTTCATCAGTCTGTTGAAACTGGAATCGATTATTTCCAAACCGGTGCGGCAGTTGTCCCTGGGTGAAAGGATGAAGTGCGAATTTGCCTCCGCCCTGCTGCATGAGCCGGGGTTGGTATTGCTGGATGAACCGACGATCGGACTTGATATCATCGCGAAGGAAACAATACGAGATTTCATAAAAAAAGTGAATGCAGAAAACAAGACCACGTTTCTGATTACCACCCATGACTTGTCGGATATCGAGGACCTGTGCCGCAATGTCACAATAATCAACAAGGGATCCATCGTGTTCAATGACGCCATTTCCAATCTGAGCGCGGATTACACCAACAGAAAGGTAATCAACATCAAATTGAAACACCAGGTAAAAGACGATGGCTGGAAAAACGACATCAATTGCATGATTATAAAAGCGGATCCTTTTGACATCACCCTGGAAGTTGACACCCTTAAAACGGAAATCCGGGAGGTTCTTGTCAAGCTTTTCGGCGTGCTGCCCGTTCATGACATCAACATAGCCAGTTATCCGATTGAAAAACTTATCAAGGAAATTTACCGCAAGTGAATTGAGGATACCGTGACCCCCATATCGTCCTTGAAGGCGGTTTTGACAAATACGGCCGGTTTGTATACGACATGCAGCTGTGGAAGTGCACGAGTCATTCGGCTGATCTCCATCCGTGGTTTATATTCTTCTCCATTCTTCATAACATGAAAGTAGCGGGATGAATCGTGCGTATAATAACTATATAGAAAGGAGGGCTTTCCACGCTGAATATTTTTGGTATTGATTAATACCAAAACACAATGTATACTATGAATAGTTATTTATCTTTAAAAATGTACCTGGAACGGATACGGCTTGTGTAGTCAATTATTATTGCTGTGTCCCGCAGATTATTACGCGGGACCAGAGCAGGGCCGAGGCCAGGATCAGGGTAGTGGACATGTCTGGGTATTTCTTCATCCTGTTGATGGCAGGAAAATCTATATCAAGGTGAAGTTTTACGAGTATGCAGGGAGTGATTATTTGAAGATTATATCTTTCCATTGGGAGGAACGGCAGTTGTGAAAGCGATATGTCCATATTGTGAAAAGCCTGCCAATCTAAAAATGGTGAAATCCCGGGAAGAATACGAGATAAAAGGTATGAAAGTTACCGTAAATGTAGAGAAATTCGTCTGCATGGCATGTAAGCGTGATTTTGCGACAAAAGAGCAAATGGAGAAAGCGACAATAGCTGGATATGCTGCGTACCGTAAGAAGGTGGATATCATATCGCCGAAGGAAATCATACATATACGCGAAAAATACGGCACCAGTCAAAAGGTGATGGCAAAAATACTTGATCTGGGGGAGCTCACTATAAATTCGTATGAGCAGGGCGCACTGGTCTCCAAATCCATAAGCAATCTCATCAGGCTTATGGAAAATCCGCATAATTTCATCATTCTTTTCAACAAAAAAAGACATGAATTGTCTCACACCCAGATACGAAGGATTGAATCTGCTTTGAGAGACCAGAAAGTAACAGTTGTGGAAGTATAGTCATGCTACGCGAAGTGCGGGAGACAGGTGGCTGAACCGCCTTTATCCCGGACTTTTTATCGCTTACAGAAAGCCATTGTATAAGCGATAAAAACCGGTTTTTGCAGGCGTAGCTTTTATTCCAGAAGAACATGTGTCACTTGAAAAAGCATAAATATAATTTACAACTATTTTACATCCGGTTTGTTAACTTCCGGACTCCACCGTGGTTTGTCATGCATATACGGCGTTGCCGTTATGTGAACTGTCTTTCATGTGGAGAAGCTGTATGGCACAGACAAAACAATTGATCAAGTTTTCCCTCAGGGAAAACAAACTGGCAAGCAAAGAAAAGGCGGCGTATGTCGCCCGCGTGTCGCTCGATTTGTTCGCGGCGCGCGCTTAGGTCAAGGGAACGTTTGACGACATCACCGCGGACTATGCGGCGGCTTCCAACCGCGTGAAGGTCCGCATGACTCCGTCGGTGGTGCTGCAGAAGGAGTTCGCCGAGAAGGCGAAGGTGGAAAAGATCTACAAGAAGTCGTCCACGCACGTGGAGTTCCAGGTTCCGGAGCTTTCAAAGGGCAGTTACCAGCTCATCGCCTGCCGCAGGTTCGGCGCCGCGCTGCGCGAAGGCGCACTCGATGCCTCCATCGCGGTCAATTAAAAAAGGGAGAAATGAATGGCCATGGCAGAATAGACCCCGGGTGCAAAGCCTGGGGGTTTTATAAAAAAAGGTTGGTTTATTCTGGAAACTATCATGGTTGTGTGGTAGAATGGCATTGATGAAAAGACAGATTACAAGGATACTGAAAAATCTACCCCGCCTCGTATTTGGACTGCTTTTGCTCACCTCCTGCCAGGGGCCCTTTTTGCCTGATGTGGGGGAAATGCTTGCGCCCGGTGATGAAGCGGTGCTCTACTCCGCAGACTTTGGCCTTCAGATATCCCGGGAATACCGGGATGATTCCCAGAATCTGATTGTGTTGGTGGCAGAGGGTAATCTGCCCATGTACCAGACCGTGATTCCCTCATTCAGGCTTTCAAGCGGGGCCAGGATCTTTCCGCTGACCGCTGAGTACGCGCTTTTATTTCTGCAGCAGAATCCCCATCTGGCCATAAACAGCCAGAGCTTCATCTTCTCCAATGACCGGGGGAATCTCTTTGTCCAGGAGCTCCATGAAGCGGTGGAAGCCGGTCAAACGGTCGTGTTTCCCCAACTCCCCGCGGTGACAATTGCCGCAGGCCATTCGGTTTCCTTCAACTATATTGTGGTTTCAGGTTCAGGCCAGGCAATAAACCAATACCGGATTGTCCTGTCCAGTATGGATGAATCCTCCACCGACATCATTGCCGTGACCATCCCGGAGTACCGGAATATCGGCCGGATCAGCACAACCATCTACCCGCAGATTGATATGGCCTCTCATGTCATCTCCGGGGTCCTGGCCTACGGGAGCAATCCT
>RPPD01000370.1 GCA_003818675.1 Spirochaetaceae bacterium | reverse complement strand
GCGATGAGATTGATCTGCTCAACAAAAAGCTCGCACCCTTCAGGATATTCAAGGGCGTGGAGTCAGACATACACACTGACGGCTCACTCGACTACCCGGATCACGTGCTTGGGCAGCTTGATTTTGTGATCGGCGCCGTGCATTCCAAATTCAACATGACCCGTGACGAGGCAACCGAACGGCTTGTCACAGCTGTCAGTAATCCGCATATAACCATTCTCGCGCATCCTTCCGCAAGGATCCTGCTCCAACGCGAGGGATATGCCTATGACGAGGATGAATTGATCAGGGCATGCTCAAAACACGGCGTAGTCCTCGAACACAATTCAAATCCCTTCAGGCTGGATATTCCGTGGCAGATGATGAAAAAGGCCGGCCGTGCCCGTGTACTGGTCTCGGTCAATCCCGACTTGCACGGAACCGCCGGTTTTGAACACATAGCCGGCGGAATCATTATGGCACGAAAGGCATGGCTTTGCAAAAATCAGGTTTTAAACTGCAAGACGAAAGAGGAAATTAATGAGTACTTCAGACAACGCAAGACTTGAACAAGCCTTACAGATTTTGGAAATCCTGAAAAAAGTATATCCGGACGCAAAACCCCTTTTGAATTACCAAAACTGCTTTGAACTTCTCGTTGCTACAATCCTCGCGGCACAGTGCACTGACGAGCGTGTCAACAAGGTGACACCCGCGCTGTTTGAAAAATGCCCCACTCCCGGGGAAATGCTCTGCTTGAGACAGTCCGACCTCGAAGCCATGATCAGGCCCACCGGATTTTTCAGGAACAAGGCAAAAAACATCAAGGAACTCTGTTACGCCCTGTCGAATGAATATGATGGTGAGGTGCCGCAGACAATCGAGGAACTGGTAAAACTCCCGGGCATAGGCCGCAAGACCGCCAATGTTATTGCAGGACATTGCTTTGGAAAGCCCGCGGTTATTGTGGACACGCACTTCAAACGTGTCACGGCCAGGCTTGGGCTTACAACCCAAACCAATCCCGACAAGCTTGAGGCCGATGTCAGAAGTTTTCTCCCGGAACAGCACCAGACCGCGCTTTCCGATGTCATCAACTGGCACGGCCGCTACAGATGCAAGGCGCGCAAGCCCGAATGCCCGCAGTGCGAGATCAGACATCTGTGCAAATTTAAAGAGAAGACCACTGTATCAATATCCGGAGAAAATTAAACCACGGATTCCCATACGCGCGTGGTTATCACGCACACATGTACGCAGATGAACACGGATGAGATTCGGAATAATAAAAGACAGGATTTACAGGATAAACTGGATGGAAATGGATAATAATAATATCCTAAAACCGGGCTTTTAAATCACGCATGGATCCGCACAACCCAGAAAAGGCCTGACTTCCGAAATATCGTATCTATCATTTATAAAATCAGCAATTTTTGCAAATTGGTTTTGGACATTAACATCCGGTTCAATGAACATTTCGGAAGACTTGCGGGCTTTAATCCATTTTTCCAGGTCATCATTTCCCTGTGTGAGTTCATCATAAACTGTTATCGTTGTATAAATATTTTCCTGTCCAACCTGCAGGTCAATCCAATCCCAGAAACTCGGTACAATATCGAAAGCATATGCCTTGTTTTTTGATTCAATAACAATATTTGAATCCAGACAATATTTCGGCATTTGCCTCTTTTAGGTTCCTCTTAATAATTTGGGAATTGTGGTGACTCTGACATCAAGAAGCGATGCAGCCTCACGATAGAGAATGCGACTCTCCGCGAGAGCCTCAAAGATTGCCCCTGTAAAACGGGAACCATTTCGGGCAAAAAAGTTATTTTTGAAATCCCCTCCGGAAGCATTTTCCTTATGAGTTTGCATCTGAGCGCGCTCAATCTCAAGCTGCTCGAAAAAGGAGCTTTTAGATACCTTATTCAGTTCAAACGCACGCCGCAATATGACAACCGTACTGACATGAAACTGTCTGGCTATTTTGCCAATAGTTGCACTGCTAACCTGAGATTGCCTGTTCTAGGCAGAGAGGAACTCACTTTCGGGCACAAGTACCTCTACAGCTATCTTGTCGCAAATTTTCTCAATTTCCATGTCAATATTTTCAGAAGAAATTCCTTCCTCAAGATTGGATATTCCACTCTCACCAATCCATAAGTGGGCGATTTCATGAGCACAGGTGAATACCCTGGAAGTGATATAATCTTTTGCATTAATAAAAATAGCCGGTGCAACAGGATCACTAATCGCAAATCCCTTGAACTCATCAACAGATAAAGAACGATGCGTATTGTTGCCTACCATCCCATTTCGGAACACAAGTATGCCGGCATCTTCCGCCTTCTTCACTATAACCGTCAGATATTCAGACCAGGAAGATATTCCAGCCCTCAATCCATCATCAATACCAAGTGTTGTGCGGATGTCGGCAGCTACTTCCTTGATGACTGCAGTACGGTTGAAACGCCCTATAAAAGGGAGGACTCCAGCTTCTTGAGCTTCCATTAACTCCTTGTATGTTTGCTGTTTCCTGATGATGGAATACAGCGTATCCATGAATTCCGCGCTGAAATCTTCATGTTCCGCTTTATTTATTGTCCGAAGGTCAGGGATAGGCAATTTCTCCACGGGAGGCTGGGATAGATATAAAAAACCGAAAGGGATGTGGAGAAAGGTGGCCAAATCGCGGGCCTGCTTCAAGGTTGGATGAGATTCTCCATTCTCCCAGGACCTTATTTTTTTGAATTTGGAGGAAAGTTTTACGCTGGGCATTTTAGCCCGTTTTTGAGCCCACTTTACTATTTCTGGAGATATTACTGCTTGCATCCTTCCACCATCGCGCTTATCTGACTGCGCTTACATTATTAATTTACCACTTCAAATAGTTTTATACAATCAACTTATTCCTGATCTTATCACTTTCCACGCTTCTTCTTTGGCGCCTCTTCAAGACCGAGCACATTAATATACTGTTCGTACAGATCGAACAGAAACTCGACCCGTTCCAGCTCACTCTTGAAAGGCTGAACGCGGTATCACTTGTCGACAGCTTTATCAAATCCATCCGCGGTTTCTTATGTCACCTTCTTGAACTTCGCGCCCTTGATCTTGTTTTTCTCAAACATCTTTTTAATTTTCTCATCCACAATCAGGGCCTGGGTGAATCTCGCCACCCGGAACATGGAGACATCCTGCAATTTTGACTTGTCAAGGTGCAGGCTGAAGAAAAACTTGTAGTCACCGCGCTTGAACTGGTCATGCCATTGCTCGTCAAACTTCTCAAAG
>RPPD01000369.1 GCA_003818675.1 Spirochaetaceae bacterium | reverse complement strand
CTTTCGCGCAAGCAGAAACCAGATAAGTTCGGCTGGCCTGTGGTCAAGGCGCATGGGAAGGTTCCGGATAACGAGCTTGTGCAACTGTTCATCAAGATAAGCTGTTTTTGACTTGGATGAGTCTTTCAAAAATCCCAGGACTGCCTGCGAAAACATGGGAAGTGCCGGCACAGGTAAAAGCTGCATGCTATCAAGAAGCACAATCTGTTCATCCATCTTGTGACCTGAAAGCCCTACAATATCAAACAGGTCCCTCATCTCTGCCCTGTCCATCAAATGCTGACCAGCATGGGCAATATACAGGATGGTTTTTGCTTCCTCCTTCAGAGACTTGATAACGATGACTCCCGCATGCCACGGCTTTTGCGGGATCTTTACGGGCAGGGAATCCTTTCCCACCCAGCGGAATGACTGTCCATTCTGAACTATCTTCTTCTGGAGCCTGAGATAATATACATAAAACAGAATGTTCCTATAAACACCGCGGGATAGGCGCGTGAGCTGGTCCACGATTTTGGCTGGCACCTTAATTCCCGGATACAATGACAAAATACAGCGATAGACTTCATCCTTGTGAAATGGACTGACCATGATACGCTTTTTCACAATCGGCCGCAGTGCATCAGGCGGATCATCATCAGAAGAAATTGCGATCAGACGTATGCAGTGTACAGTGGACAGATCCCATAGCATTGCCACAAACCGTTCCAGTACATCGTGCGAGATTTTCTGCGGTGATTCTATCAGAAAAATACCCGGCAACAGTTCGTCAGCCATTATAGCTGCGACAGCCTTGCAGTACAGTGTATAGCATGTGAAAAAATCCTGCGACTTGAAATCCGCTGATGTGTTCCTGTTTTCAAGAAAAGCCTGGAAAAGCGGAAGATGACCCTTCCAGAGAGTTTTCTCCGCAACGGACAAATACTGGGTCACTCTTTTCAGGAGGGGTTCCTTTGCACCCGTGATACTAAGAGTGAAGGCAGCGACCGGATTGTCCGCTGTAAGGCAACCGCGGATCATGGATAAATGGCGCAGACGTGGACGGCCTACCAACGAGTCCAGCACATGGGAAACAATCTCCGACTTGCAAACTCCCTCGGAGCCGCGAATGTAAATGCAGGAGAGGGATTCTGTCTCCGCGGAAAACCATTCAAGCACCACGTTATTAAGGCGGTTGATGATTTTTTTGCGCATCTGCGGAATGTGGGCAATTGTGTTGTAGACTGGCGGTACAGTGACTGTTCTCACGATTTTTATCATTTCACCGGATTCCTCGCCTACCGCCGCCCTGTTCCAGTATTCCCATTCCGATTTCGGAACCCACAGCCCCTCAGTGTCAAGAATGCGCGAAAGAATGGACTTGATACGATTTTCCAGAACATGGACGCGTGTATCGGAATCATGAATTAATAACACCGAGAAACCATATAGTTCCGCCTTCTCAGTATCCAGTATCGACAGAAGGTCGAAGGCACTCTCAAGCACATCTTTTGGCTCGCTCTTTTTTTCATTGCCTGCTGCCGCAAGCAGCATGCCTGGTTTTCTGCTGACTATTGAAATATCATTCTGCTTTATAACCGCGGTGATCTTGTCATCTATCAGATTCATAAGCTCGGGGTTTATCCGTACGAGCTGTTTGTAATTGGAAATGTCACAGAAGAGATAGATCATAGTTCTTTGTAACAAATGTCAGGTTTTTTTTCAAACAGAATATGCAGTTAAATCGAAAAAAAATGTCATTTTCAGGCATGCGAAAGGACATGGTATGATTCCAGGGCAATAAAGAGGGTGGAAACCTTCTGAAATCTCCAATTTTCAGTTATTCACTTGACTTTTTGCAGAAAAAAGTCGAAAAATATAAAAACAACCAAGAAGCGGGGATATGAGCGAATTTTCCTTTCTAATACAGCAAACCACACACACCCAGTTTGTCCTAATCATTTTAATGACATTTTTCTACTTTTATATAAAGAAGAGAATGCCTTTGCCGCCCCTTATCTGTATTGGTAAAATATTACCTGTACTTGCAATAAGGGAACTTATAATAACGGGAATCAATATTTTCAAGCATTACGCGGGTGAGAATGCCATGCCGCTAGTAATGCCCGAAAGGGCTGTTTTTGTCATAACAGAGGTTATAATTATCTGGATTCTGATACAGTGGTTTTCCTCCTACACAGGCAAAAAGACCTTTTTCCCAGCGTTTATAACCATTGGAATGCTCTTCATACTTCTTGTGGGAGCAGATTCGTCACTTAATCTAATCGCATGGATTCCATTTCTGGGCCAAATTTATATACATATCATTTTTCTGGGTATCTATATTTTCCTGGCGGCCATCCTTTATGCTGTATCAGAATACAACACAGCGAATCCAACGCACATTATAAACACAAGAACCGGCATTGTTCAGGCCACAATCGTATTTCATTCATTTGCCATTTTTGTCTTTGGGTTCTTTAATCCCAGTTATAACGACGTCTTCATAAAAAATATTTTTTCCCGCTTTATTACCTGTTTTATCTGAATCTATTTTTCAGCTATATAACGTTTTATGAAAGAGCGGAAAAACAACGGATAGAGTATCTGCAGAACGATCTGAACTCCCTGTTTGATTTCATGCAGAACCTGGGAAGCGCCATATCAGAAAAACTGGAACTCTCCCAGATCCTCAACTTCATCACGGCATCCTCGGTGAAATCCACAAACGCCCAGGCAGGCGCTATCCTGCTCATTGACGAATTTGACAGCCTTCTGAAAGTAGAAGCTGTTTCTGGCGTCTTTCCCCCGCCCTACCAGGTCCCTGACAGGGTGAAAGTGAAGATCAGTAGCCTTCAGGACTATTTCAAGTCCCAGCCAATAAAGCCGGGAGAGACAATTTTCGGCGAGGTGGCGAAATCAGGGAAACCAGTGTTTATCAAGAACACCCTGCAGGATCCCCGCATGAAGCAGAACACTCAGAGCGACACCCTCTTTGTGAGCTCCTTTATCGCCATTCCGCTTATTGTCTCCAAGCGCATAATCGGGGTTATTTCCGTCATCAAGCGTGAACGCGACAAACTCTTCACCGAAAATGACTACGACCACCTCCGCACGTTCGCCAACTACTCGTCCATGACGATTGACTTCATCCTCACGTATTTGGAACTCATTGAAAAGAAGGAGATGGAACGCGAGCTTGGCATCGCCGCGGAGATTCAGCAGAAACTCCTGCCCCGCAAGCTGCCCGTTCTCCGCACCGCGTCCCTTTCAGCGTTCTCCATTCCCGCCAAGGGAGTCT
>RPPD01000368.1 GCA_003818675.1 Spirochaetaceae bacterium | reverse complement strand
TTTTTGCTCTATTGGGATTCCAAACATGAACAGCGCGAACATGTTAAAAATGATATGCCATGCATTCGCATGAACGAACATGTATGTGACAAAGCTCCAGTAATTTCCAAGTGTGCTCAACTCGGCGGGAATCAGTACGAGCTGATTTAAAAATATGCCAGAAAAATGGGGAGCGAGGTATCGCAGAAGAAAAATTACCACATTGATTGCAATGAGAATAATGGTGACATTGTAATATGAATGGGGTAACGGCCGCTGAAAAAAGAATGTTCGTTTCATGTATTTACAGTATTTATAAAAATACAATCTGTCAATGTTCTTTTCATGTCCGCCTGCTGTTGTGCACGGCGCATTTAACATGGTAGACTCCCGATATGCGTCGCATGCAGGATCATTACGGAAAAAAGGCCAAGGCCATGGGATACCCTGCCCGGTCTGTATTCAAACTCGAGGAAATTATTTCCAAATTCAATCTCATTCCGGCCAGGTCACGGATTCTGGATGTTGGCGCGGCACCGGGAAGTTTCAGCATGTTTCTTCTGGAAAAGCTCGCTGGCAAAGGCGCTGTGGTGGCTGTGGATCTCGCAGCATCTGTCAGCGTGCCGGAAATGCATAAAAACTTCACCTATATTTGCGGAGACATCACGGATCCAGGCACGCAGCAAAAATTAACAGAAGCTGGCCCGTATGATGTAATTGTCAGCGATGCCGCACCCGCCACAACAGGTCAGCGCGAGATTGACACTCTCGCTTCGATGGCCCTGGCGGAATCCGTGTTGCATCTTGCAGAACAGTCCCTGAAAAAGCACGGGAATTTCGCAGTTAAGATATTCCAGGGTGCAGGGGAGGCTGAATACCTGAAAGGGCTTCGTACCCGCTTTGAAAAGGTGAAGGGATTCAAGCCCCAGGCTTCACGCAAGGAATCATTTGAGACATATTATATCGGCCTTGGATTTCTGGGAAAAAAGCAGGACTCGTGATATGGAAAATATGCGCATTCTTTTCATAGGAGAGATCGTTGGCAAATGTGGAGTTTTTTGCGTCAAGCAACTCCTGCCCAAATTGAAAAAGGAAATGCAGATTGATTTTGTCATTGCCTCAGGCGATGGCGCAACCGGGGGATTCGGACTCGGGAAAAATCATTCCGCATACCTGCATAAAATCGGCATCAACGTCATCACTGGCGGAGAATGCATTTATTACAAGAGGGACATGGTGGAGCACATCAGCCATACGCCCTACATCCTGCGCCCCGCAAATTACCCGCATGGGAATCCAGGCCGCGGGCATATGGTCTATGATACGCCCAAGGGCAAAATCGGTGTAATATCCCTTCTTGGACAATCGGGATTTGACAGGATACATCTCTCAAATCCTTATCATAGCATAAGTTCCATTATTGAAAGAATGCAGGAATACACACAGACCATAATCTGTGATTTTCACGCCGCCACCACATCTGAAAAAAACACCATGTTTCACCATATGGCGGGAAAAATAACCGCCGTAATCGGTACACACGCCAAGGCTTTGACCTCTGATGCCCGCATCATAAAGGAAAGAACCGCTGTGATCTCGGATACAGGACGGACAGGCAACAGCTTTTCAGTCGGAGGCCTTGATTCTGAAATAGAGATCAGGAAATTCCTGACACAGATTCCGGAGTACTCCAATGTTGTATGCGAGCACCTTGAACTGCAGGGAGTGCTTCTTGAGGTTGGCGAAGGAGGCAGAGCAATATCCATCACTCCGGTTAAACAGGCGTGTGGGGAGGTTTTTCATGACAACAAAAGGGATAGTGGAGAAGATTGAAGGCGACGTTGTCTTTGTATATCTGATGGAAGATGGCACCTGTGTTTCCTGTCAGGCCAGGGGCGAGGGGGATGTCAAAGGCTGCGCCGCATGCGGGCTGTTTGCGAACAACAAGAAACACCCGATCAGGGCTTTGATCAAACAGGGGATCCGTGTTTCCGAAGGTGACATGGTCGAACTTTCCATGAGTCCTGGTAAAGCAGTACTTTCAGGTATCCTGATTTTTCTTTTTCCCCTGGTTTTCTTTTTCCTTGGTTTTATACTTGCAGGAATTGTTTTGCATGCCATGAATGACCTTTACAAAGCAGTGGCAGGATTTGCCTGCATGGCTGTATGGTATCTGCTGTTGTTCCTGTTTGGGAAGATCCGGAAAAGACAGGACTGGCCTGTTGTGGAACGGAAGATCAACTCTGATGGTGCTCTTCAGTCAAAAGAGGCTTCTTGTTTACCGAGTTGATGAACGCAGCCATTTCATCAATGCTGATGATACGGTGTATGTTCCCTTGTTCGACCGCGGCTTTTGGCATTCCGTATACAACGCAAGATGACGCATCCTGCGCAACTGTAAAACCACCCTCGTCGTAGATGGATCCAATTTCACTTGCTCCATCCTTACCCATGCCAGTCATGATGATGGCTATGCAATGGTTCTGGTACACATGCGCAACCGAGAGGAACAGGGTGCCTACCGAGGGTTTATGACCATTTACAGGCGGAGAATCTTCAAGGTGAACAATCTTGGAAAGAGGCTTTTCCAAAATCAAAATGTGGCGGTCGCCTGGCGCCACCAACACACGGCCAGGCTTGATCAGATCTCCTTCAGCCGCTTCTTTCACCTCAAGCGGGCAGACCTTGTTCAAGCTGTTTGCAAACTCTTCGGTGAATCCCTTTGGCATGTGTTGGACCACAAGTATGGGAACATCAAAATCATCCCTCACGTGTGCCAGGATCATTCGCAGGGCATTTGGTCCTCCAGTAGAAATTCCAATTGCGATTATGTCTATATGGGCGGTTGAACGTTTTGGCGCACTACGAGTGATGACAGGAGGCTGCGGTTCCGGTATTTTTGTCACCGAAATATGGGGCTTTTCCTCGATAATCGGTGTTTTTTTATTTTTCTTTTCACGGCTAGCGTACACCCTTACGAGTTCCACAAGCTGGCTCGAAACGCTTAAAACATCATTCGCCTCATCAGCTGTCGGTTTGAGCAGAAAATCCGAGGCACCCAAAGCCAGGGCATGCATGGTGACCTGCGCGCCCTTTTTAGCAACCGATGAAAGGATAATGACCGGGATCTGATTACCGCGCTTTTTTTTCTCTTCCAGAAAGTCAAGTCCGTTCATTTCCGGCATTTCCAGGTCCAGTATTATTACATCCGGATCAAGACTTTCCATTTTATGCAGGCCGAAATATCCATTCATGGCTGTGCCTGCGACTTCTATGTCAGCGGTTTTTTCAAAAATTGTACGTATGATTTTTCTCATTAGTG
>RPPD01000367.1 GCA_003818675.1 Spirochaetaceae bacterium | reverse complement strand
TGCCGGGATGCGCGCGGCATTTTTAGATACAACAAAAGAGCGTGGGAGCTTTTTATTCAGCTCTGATTTTGCAAACAAAACACTTGCCATAATCCAGGATCTCCAGAAAATGGTCGCGGAGCTGAAATGAGGGCAATTGACCACAAAGATATTGAGAAACTCAGGGAAGCCCTTGCAGGTATCTCGGCATGTTTCGGGGAACTACGCGGGATCTTGCCCTTGTCCATGATCCCGGAAAATTCCGCGTATGAATCCATCAGGGATATAATTGATGAGAAGGTTTTCGGGTACAGGCGAGCTTTAGCTGGTCAGGGCGCGTACGCAGACGCGGGCAGTTGCCATATGTCTGGTAAACAACAGGGGCTTTGGATCCAGTTCGCAGATCTCAGTCTTCCTGAAGCGCGTTTTTTTGAAACAGCAAACCGTGAAGAATATACAGCCTGGATCGCCGCTTTTGAACAGGGAATGACAATCAATCTTGAGATTATTTCTGTATTGGAAAATCTTTTTGGAGAGCCTGATTCTGAAATAATGGATGATTCCGGGATTGCTGCGGCGAGGCGAAGGTTTGCTGTAATGGCCCAAAGCGCTCTGTATCCTGCCTGGGTGCGGAAATGGTACGGCTATTGCGTGATGTTACTGGATGCGCGCCTTTGCCCGATCACTAAATCATGTCCTTGCGGCTGACGATTTTGTTGAGCGGATATTCCACGATCCCGTCAGCCTCCAGTTCCATGAGCCTTGGAATGAGTTCGCGGACAACTGATTCCGAAATTACTGTCTCTGCCGAAACCCATTCCGGATCATGCAGCTGCGCGATTGTCGGCGCTGTTATGGATGGGAGCAGTTTGCAGACTTCCTCAAGGCGGGATTTCTTCACATTCATTTTCAGGCCCACCATGCTCTCTGCATTAAGCGCTCCTGTCAGAAGCAGGGCTATCTGGCTTATTTTTCCCCTTTTCCAGGAGTCCTTATACGAGGACTTGTTTGCGATGAGCTTTGTGTTTGTCTCAAGCAGTGTGTGTATGATGGAAAGGCCATGCGCCTTGATTGTTGATCCGGTCTCGGTGATTTCAACAATTCCATCCACCAGGCCTTCAACTACTTTGGCTTCAGTTGCTCCCCATGAAAACTCAACCTCCACGGGGATTTTGCGTTCGGCAAAGTAGCGCTTTGTAAAACCCACAAGTTCCGTTGAGATGCGCTTGTTCCTGCAATCTTCTATTGTGTTGATCCCGGAGTTGGCAGGCACCGCAAGCACCCAGCGCGCTTTCTGGTTGGAGGCTTTTGAATAAATGAGGTCTGTGACAATCTCCACATCTGAATTGTTCTCCAGCACCCAGTCTATGCCCGTAAGGCCTGCGTCAAGCACGCCCATTTCCACGTAGCGCGCCATTTCCTGGGCGCGCACCAGCGAGCATGAAATTTCTGCATCGTCAATTGAGGGAAAATAATTTCTGGAGCTCAAGGTTATCTTCCAGCCCGCCTTCGCGAAGAGCTCTACTGTTGATGCCTCAAGGCTCCCTTTGGGAATGCCGAGTTTCAGGATATTACCAGCCATTATTTGTCTCCGTATACCTTTTTGGGATCAAAGATTTTTTCCCCATCCTCCACCAGTTCATCTCCTTCAAGCACGCGGTAGAAGCAGCTGCGGAATCCAGTGTGGCATGCTGCCTCGCCAATCTGGCGCACCTTGAAGAGAACACAATCGCTATCGCAGTCCACGCGGATTTCACGGATTTCCTGCACATTGCCCGAGGATTCGCCCTTTTTCCAGAGCTTGTTGCGTGACCTGGACCAGTAGTGAACCACCCCAGAGGAAAGAGAAAGTTCCCATGACTCCCTGTTGATGTACGCCATCATGAGCACTTCGCCTGTTTGCGCATCCTGTGCTATTGCAGGGAGGAGTCCGTTGCCCTTTGAAAAATCGAGTTCAATCATAATGTTCTTCCTGTAACCGCATTTTACCGGGCTTGTGTCCGGAATGCAAGTCCTATATCCTGTGGATTATGTCAAAGTTACACGGCATACGGGGGGCGGCATCTGGTTTTTCAAATCCCGGACCGGAATACTCCGCGAGTCTCTGGTGGAGCTGGGACGGCCCGGTCGATGAGGCCGTTATCAGAAAAGATCTTGATGCAATTTTTGCCATGGGCATCAGTTGTGTGACAATTGAGGCTGGCTACGGGATGGCAGAAGCCTATCTCTCACCGGGATGGTTCCGGCTTGTAAAAATCGCAGCCAGGGAAGCCTCAAAGCGCAATATGCGCGTCTGGATCGTGGATGAGGGCAAGTACCCGAGCGGGTTCGCCGGCGGGGCATTTGGCCGGGAGCGGCCGGACCTGCTGATGCAGGCGCTGGTGGTCTCGGAACGCAAGCCCGTGGAGCGCGCGGACTTTTCAAAACCGTTGCCGCCGGATACGGTCGCGGCAATTCAGGTTTTTCCCGAGACCAGACAGGCTCTGGCGCTGGAAATAAGAGACAACAGGATCCTGCGCCTGTCATCAGGCTTCTGCCCCGGCGATGAAATCTGGCTGTTCGGGCATCAGCGAAAAAGTTCCGAGACACGCGCGGTGTCAAACATGAGCCGGGGCAAGGACACGGAAAATCCCCTCTGCGATTATCTGGATGCCCGCGCTACAAAACAGTTCATCGCCTTTACTCATGAAAAATATGAAAAGGTCCTGGGAGACGAGTTCGGGAAAACCGTGATTGGTTTTCGCGGCGATGAACCTGATTTTGCATTTATGCCGTGGACAGACAGGCTTCCGGATGAATTCAGGAAGCGCAAGGGCTATGATGTTTGCCCGTTCCTCGGGCTGTTTTTCGCGCCAGAACCTTCTTCTGACGCGTTGCGGGTCTTGGCCGACTATTGGGACGTCTGGTCGGGCATGTTCGCGGCCAGTTTTTTCCGCGTTCAGGCAAAATGGTGCGGGAAGCGGAGGCTTTCCTACGCGGTCCACCTCAATCACGAGGATGACATGCCCGCTCTTGTCAAAAGCGAGGGGGATTTTTTCAAATGCATGCGACATGTGCAGGTGCCGGGCATTGATGCCATCTGGAACCAGATCTGGCCGGGGAAAACAGCGGATTTTCCGAAACTGGCATCATCTGCTGCTCATGTCAATGGAAGAAAGCGGGCATTCACCGAAAGCTTTGCCGCATATAAACCCCAACCGGATTTGCAGCAGGCGAAGTGGGTGCTGGATCACCAGTTTGTGCGCGGCATCAACATGGTTGAGCTCATGTTCTATCCGTCATCAGTTGCCGCTTCTGCGCCTGGAACAACTGCTGTCCTGGAAGGGTG
>RPPD01000366.1 GCA_003818675.1 Spirochaetaceae bacterium | reverse complement strand
TAAATCATGGTGCCAAGTCCGCGGTTTGAGAAAATTTCCTTGATAAGCATTCCCTCAACACGGCCGTCTATGATATGTACGCGTTCAATCCCCTCCTGACAGGCCCTGTAGGCAAGGGAGACCAGCTCGTATTCCGCCGAAGGCGGCTTGCCATGATTACGCTCCAGAAAAATGCGCGCCTGCCGGGCAGTAAGCTGCGAGATGACGCGGTCAGCAGACACATAGGCATCCTCGGGTATCTCAAATCCTTCTGTGGAAATGCCGCCGGAATCCGTAATAAAAAACAGCTTTGAGGCCTTAAGATCCCGGGCAACGGCAAATGCAAGTTCACTGGACGAGATATTATAAGGTTTGCCAGTGACGCTCCATCCAATGTTGGGGAATATCGGGATGACATCCTGTTCAAGAAGGTTCCTGACGATGCTTGTCTTGACCTTGTCAACCAGACCCGAGCACTTATAGTCTGTACCGTCCAGAACACCAATACGCCTGGCCTTTACGAAATTGCCTATGATGGCGTCCGTGTTGTTCTCTGCGAAAAGGGTCATAAACTGGTTGCAGACATCAAATGCGGCCATTTCCACAAAGGACATGGCCTCGTCTGGCGTAACGCGCATGTTGTTGACCTTTTCCCATTTGATGTTGTACGTTGCGAGGATCTCGTTAATCCTGCTCCTCGCACCCGGCACAAGCACAATCCTTATGCCCATCTTCTGCAGCAGGGCTATGTCCTTTACAAGCAGGGGAGCAAACGGGTGCGAGAGCAGACTGCCCTCGATCCTGATAACAAAGGTGTGGTCCTTGAAGCGGTTTATATAACTGAAGGCCGTGCGAATGGTCTCCGCCTGGTCATGGAGCAAAATACGATCCATCATTATCCTCTTGTAAGCAAATTATTCCTGTCTGCGTGAGTTTGTCAAGAACTCACTCCCATCCTTTCATGCTGCCCGCCGGCATTTCATGCATTGCACAGGTCAACCGGCCATCTTTACTCTTGATTTCAAGCAGCTGCGGCACAACGAGGTATCGTTCCTGCTGTGTTTTCACCTTAAATCCATGCCATTTATTGGTGTATCCCTTCGCAGAATTACTATCTATATGATTGGCGCAAAAATCCGCATGCCGCACAAGGCGCGCCTGGACGCAATCGCCAAGCAAAGGAAGACTTGATGCGAGCCTGTCTTGCGCTTGTCTGCAAAATTCTTTGTCTATTTCCATGCCCATTGAATTTCTTGCAAGCGCCACACACCCCGTCATGGTCGTGCCAGTGCCAAGAAATGGATCCAATACAGTATCTCCAATCAAAGAGTACATGGACACAAGCCGCAGTGGTATTTCAAGGGGAAACGCTGCACTGCGTTTGCGCAGGTTTTTCTCTGCATAATTGTCCATGGCCTGTCTGACACCGCTCTCCTTCCACAAGTCAGAATACCAGGCATTGCGCTCCTCCCAAAAAATGGAGGAAGCCTGCCTTCTTGATTTTTGAAATGCAGTATCAAAACTGCGGCGCCCCTTTTTCCTGAAGACAAGTATGTACTCGTGTTCCAGGGTGACATATGCGCCGGCCGGCAGCATTCCAGAGCCCATGAACTTGTTTGGCGCATTTGTAGTCTTCTGCCAGATTATCCGCGGCAGGACGTCAAATCCAAGTGAAAGAAACTTCATTTCAATACGGGAATGGTTTGGATACAGCGCAAATCTCTTTGCAAGAGTCCTTGTAGCATCACCCATGTTTATGCATGCAAATCCGCCAGGCACAAGCACGCGGCCTGCCTCTACCCATACCAGGTCAAGTTCGCTGTGCATGAGTTCAAACGCCCTGTTTCCGTCCTCCCTGGCAAGCGCCTTTGCAACATCAGCGGAAAGCCTGGCGAACAGATTGTCCCACATTGCAATCATGGGATACGGAGGCGACGTGATTACCGCGTGAATGCTTTCATCTGGAATGTCTTTCATGCGACGGGCGTCGCCATTTATAATCTGGTGGGTAGTATGGAATGTCTCTGTTTGGCCTTTTATTGGGCTATTTTTTTTCACGCGATTCAAGGTACTGCATGAGAGTCTCCGGGTCAACGTAGCCCATTTCCATGGCCATGACCCCAAAAAGGCTGTTGTTGCCCTTTTTCTGCAGCGATATAATCTCGTCCACCTGTTCCCGTGTCATGGCCCCTATTCGCAACAATCCCTCGCCTATTTTTTCTTCTTCATTTCTTGCCATGTAAAGTGCTTTTAGCCTCCAGTTCTCAAGTATAAACCGGCCATGATCAAAGTCAAGCCGAATCTTTGGCAGGCAACTTGAATCGCATACCCTTCCCTGTTATAATCAGGGGAGATGGGAAAAGACACTGGCAAAAATCCAGAAACACACAGGTCTCCGAGGGAACAGGGAATACACGCCTCCAATACCGAGCTGAAATCAATGATAGAAGGCATCACTGCCAGGTTCGAGAACTGGCGTATCGAGACGGAAAAAAATCCCAATCCCCGCATGGTTCATTCCCTTAAAAATATAATGAGCCTTTTTGATACTGTCATCGGCATGTCGCGGTCAAATACCTCGTTCTCCTATAAAAAACTCGTACACGAGATGTCCAGATTTCTCGAATCAGTGGCAAAACTTAACTCACTTATTGTCGATTCACTCATGGAGGATGACATACTGGATGAAAAAGAAGAGACGAGTGTCAACAGCGCGCTCATGGAGATGGTTAAAACAGCGGTGGACCTCATAATGATTGTACAGCAATCTTTTGGAAGCGGGATAAAAAAGCTCCCCCGCATCCCCACGCCCCTTCCCCATACTGAATGAACAAAAAACCTGAACTCTTATCGCCGGCAGGCAATGTTGATAGCCTGTACGCGGCCATGGAAGCGGGTGCAGACGCAGTTTACCTTGGACTGGACAGATTTAACGCGAGGATACGCGCCAGAAACTTCACGCCCCAACTCGCTGCAACAGCGATCTCCTGGGCGCACAAGCGCAACAAGAAAATCTACATCACCTTGAATACTCTCATAAAGGAAATCGAACTTCCTGAGGTCATAAAACTCCTCTCCATGCTGGAGGCATTCAGGCCTGATGCGATTATTGTCGCGGACTTTGGAGTCATTTCGCTTGTCAGAAAACATTTTCCGGGCCTGGTGTTGCACGCCAGCACACAGGCAGGCGCGCACAACTCGGAAGCAATACGCCTGCTGTCAAGGATGGGCATAAAGCGCACAATACTCGCGCGTGAACTCTCCATCCAGGAAATAAAAAAAATACGCGTGGCAGCGGATAATATTCAGGGATCGCAGGGGGCTCAGGGGTT
>RPPD01000365.1 GCA_003818675.1 Spirochaetaceae bacterium | reverse complement strand
TCATAGGCTGACGGAGTTGCGCTGACAAAAATCGTGGTTCCCAGGAGTTTTTCAAATTCATTAAAGACGAGCGGCCTGTTGTCCAAAGCTGACGGGAGCCTGAAGCCATACTCCACAAGGGAAAGCTTCCTGGCGCGGTCCCCCTCGTACATGCCGCCAACCTGAGGGATGGTGACATGAGACTCATCAACAAAGGCAAGAAAATCTTGAGGGAAGAAATCCAGAAGCACACCAGGGCGCTCGCCTTTACCGCGGCCGCTTAAGTACCTGGAGTAGTTTTCAATGCCCGAACAGTAGCCCATTTCACCAAGCATCTCAAGATCATACTCTGTGCGCATCTTGAGGCGCTCTGCCTCAACTATCTTTTTATTGTCAAGAAGCTCATGATAGCGCGCGTCAAGCTCAGCTCTTATTCCCGTCAGAGCGGATTCAACACGCGCCTGCGGAGTCACAAAAAACTTGGCGGGGTAGACAAAGGCTTCGTCATGCTCACGCACCGTGTTGCCAGTGAGGGGGTCTATCGTTCGGATGCGCTCGAGTGTGTCACCGGAAAACTCCAGGCGCAGTGCATGCCTGGAGTAGGTGAGGCCTATCTCTATTACGTCGCCCCTGACACGGAAATTGCCGCGTTCCAGGGTTGTGGTGCTGCGCTCGTACTGAAGGCTGACGAGCTGCGAGAGAAGCTTTCTCTGTTCCATTTCCGTGTTTTTTGAAAGCACGATGCGCATGTCATGGTAGTCCACGGGATTGCCCAGGCCGTAAATGCAGCTGACAGTTGCCACGATAATGACATCCCGTCTTTCCATGAGGGAAGCTGTGGCCTGGAGACGCAGGCGGTCAATCTCCTCATTTATGGAGGAGTCCTTTTCTATGTAGAGGTCCTGCTTGGCCACATAGGCCTCGGGCTGGTAGTAGTCATAATATGAGACAAAATATTCTACTGCATTCTCGGGAAAAAAATCCTGAAACTCGCGGTACAGCTGTGCGGCTAAAGTTTTATTATGAGAAAGCACAAGTGTGGGCTTTTGGATTTCCTCGATAACCTTGGCCATGGTGTAGGTCTTGCCCGAGCCTGTCACGCCTTTCAGTGTCTGGCGCTTGTAGCCGCGGTTAATGCCGTCTGCGAGTCCTGAGATGGCTTCCTGCTGGTCACCCGCTGGATTGTATTCTGAAACAACTTTAAACCTGATGGCGGTATCCCTACTGAAGTGTTTTTGCGCGCACAGCAAGCCCGACTGAAAGCGTCACAGCGCTTCCACTCCTGTTTACCACAACCTTCACTTGCTCCCCTGGTTTGTTGTCCTCAAGTGCTGCAAAGAGGTCTGCGAGTGAGGTGATCTTTAAACCATCAACTTCAGTTATTATGTCCCCGCCAAGGTAGATTATGCTGCGACGATATCGGATCCCGCGCGAGGAGCTTCCGCCCTTGAGGCCTGCCTGTGCAGCGAGTCCCTTTGATTCTGAGACAAGGATTCCCTGCGTGATAGGCAGCTTTGCGTATTCCACCAATTGGGGGAAAAGTTGAACGGGAACAATGTCAATCCAGCCACGATTTACCTTGCCTGTTGAAATGAGTTCTGGTATCACGCGCTTGGCTATGTCAATGGGAACGGCAAAACCTATGCCCACGGATCCGCCGGAGGGTGAATAGATCATGGTGTTTATTCCCACTATTTCGCCGCGTTTGTTCAAAAGCGGTCCGCCTGAATTGCCTGGATTGATTGATGCGTCTGTCTGGATCATCTCGCGGATGACGTAGTTTTCTCCAGACTTTATTGGACGCCCCAATCCTGAGACAATTCCCATGGTGAGAGTGCGTTCCAGGCCGAATGGATTGCCAATAGCCAGCAACTTGTTTCCCACAAGCAGGTTCTTTGAGGTTCCGAAAGGAATCACAGTGAGTTTCTTGCCCTTTGGGTCAAACTTGATGACTGCAAGATCATTTTCAGGATCTGTCCCGACAACAGAACCCTCATACTCTGTACCGTCTGAGAGTGTAATGTAGAGTTTTTCCGCGTTCGCTACAACATGATTATTTGTGAGTACAAGCCCCTTGCTGTCTATTATGGAGCCTGAGCCCGTGCCCTGTTCAGGTACAGGTTCCAGGAACCAGTTATACCCATAGGAAACCGAGGTGATGTTGACTACACCCTCGTTGAGTCTTCTGTAGACATCTATGTTTTCCTTCTCATCCTCGGAAGTGTTTTCCGGGACAGGGGCATATTCACCGGAATTTTGGATGGGATTGTAGGATTCCGCCCACACATTTCCTGCGGCAGTTCCGTGATTTGTGCCTGGCAGGCCTATGAATCCTGTAAGGAGGCCTATTAGAATTACCGCGGCAACACACGCGCCGCCAGTTATCAAAAGATGTTTGACTGTATAGAGTTTCATAAGGAGAATATACCCAAAAAATCCGTGGAGTTCCATATGGTAAGCCTAATTCCAGAACAAATTTTGTTCACCATATCTCCTGTGTCCAATGGCCTCAAGCAGATGAATCTTCCCAATTTCTGGATCTCCGCCAAGGTCTGCTATGGTCCTGGCTATCCTCATGATGGAATGGATTGCTCTGGACGAAAGCATGAGCTTGTCAACAGCCTCATGCAGGAGGTGCTTTTCTGTTTCCCGAAGATAGCAAAAGCGCTCCATAAGGCCGGGTGGTATTCTTCCGTTTCGGCTGAAGTGAAATCCCCTGTACCTGTTTTCCTGAATACTGCTTGCCGCCAAAATCCTTTTTTTTATTTCCGAACTCGGTTCCCCGGCTTCTCCTGTCATTTGGGCACTGGAGACTGGTTTTACCGGGACACGGATGTCCACCCTGTCCAGAAGTGCTCCCCCTATTTTTTTCCAGTACTGTGCAACATCCTCCTGACTGCACATGCAAAGAGAATTGTTTTTTCCAAGATTCCCGCAGGGGCATGGATTGGCAGTCATGACCAGCTGGAAGGATGCGGGAAAGGTTACCTTCTGCTCTGCGCGTACAACAGTGACTTCTTCCTGTTCAACAGGTTCCCTCAGGCTCTGCAGAAGATTTTTCCTGAACTCAGGAGCTTCATCAAGGAAAAGAATTCCCCTGTGGGCCAGGGTGACTTCCCCTGGACTGCACCACCTGCCTCCACCTGTTATTCCTTCTCCAGATGCAGTGTGGTGAGGCATCCTGAAGGGTGGAGCGGTGATAAGGCTTGCGCCAGCGCTAAGCAATCCTGCAGCTGAGTAAATCCGCGTGACTTCCAGGGCTTCGTCGCATGAGAGCTCTGGCATGATTGATGGAATACGGCGTGCCGCCATTGTTTTGCCGCTACCAGGAGGT
>RPPD01000364.1 GCA_003818675.1 Spirochaetaceae bacterium | reverse complement strand
GTGCGGGTCAGGTCCTCCGATCGAGTTGCTTGAGTTCCACCTGGATTCATCGCTCAACAACAATCTTCGCGGCACTAAATATTTCTTATGATTTTTTCATCACATAGTAAGTATATCCATAATAAGCCGAATATTTCCGGTAAAGGTCTATCTCGTGCTGGATTGTCGCCACGAGCCCGAGAACATTGCTGTCAGTGCGGTATTGCTCCCTGAACAATTCAAGCCGTTTTTCCAATGGCGCATAATACGGTTGCCAAAAATCGATATCCGGAAGCCTGAGCTTATGCACAAGCTCAAACCCGCTTTTTGCGATCAATTCGACATTTGCCTCCACACTCATCATTTCCGGGCATTCGGTCCGGAAAAACTCGACAAGCTCTTCTACCGGATCAGGCAAAAACCAGTTCATGTCACTAAACATGGCAAACCCGCCTTCCTTCAAAAGCCCGCGCGCTTTTACAAGTCCGGACGCGAATCCGATGATGTAGATCGCTCCTTCAGACCAAATCAGGTCAAAGCTTTCCTGTTGAAAACAAAAATCATGCATATCACGCAAAACCGGTTTGACCCGCGCCTGCAGCCTATTGTCAGAGGCTTTCACCGCAATCTGGTCCAGAAACGGCTGGTAATTGTCAAGAGCGAGGATTGTTCCCGTGATTTTCTGCGCAAGCACCATTGTCTGCACGCCGGTGCCGCATCCAAGGTCCAGAACCATCGCGTTCTCATGGGGATATGCGGTATGAGAAAGCGCTTCCAGCGTGGCGTCAGTCGATCCAGGGCCAAGACGCGGCATTGTTTCGAATATTTTATAGAATATAGTATCCATGCGTAATTCTCCTTAAAATAATTTTAGGGTTTAAACAAAAAGAGGAGGGATCAGACTGTTAACGCACGGATTCCGTCATGGAATTAAAAATATCACATTGGAGATAAACCGTCAACCATGTTATCGTCACCGCCCGAATAGCGAAGGATTTTACTTGAATGTGCACCTATTCTTGAGCGCATCAGACAATGGTGATACAATTCCATCATGAACAGCAGGCTCTATTGCCGCAACAAGGTCATGGAGAATTCCGAGTTCTCCGGAGACAGCAGGATAGTATCGTCAGTCACCTTGAATTTCATTGAATAGGTTTCCCGCGCTTTTTCCCAGGAACCTGAATTGGTGATAGTGTCAAAGTTGTAACTGTCCGTGACAATCATTTTCATAATATCACCGTTTACCGAGTAAAAACCCTTTTTGCCCTGGATCAGTATATTATTGAAAGAGAAAGTTTCTGAGACAAAGGTATCCATTTCAAGGATATATCGGGCTGTCACAACAAGCACCTCACCCTCCCAGGTACCAACATATTCGGGCGCCCTGGAACAGGAACTGACAAAAGCAGATACCAGGAGAATGCTGCATAAAATTAAAAATAATTTCCTCATGACTTAAAAAACTCCTTTAATAAAATACAGGAGCGGGTGTTTGCCCGCTCCTGACACAGAGTACGGTTACTTGGCTTTTCCGGCCAAAACCTGCGAGATCAGGTCGTTGTAGATGCCGGGAAGCTGAGCAATGATGGCCTTGTCGTCATCGGCCACGGTTCCGGTAGTGTTGATGTAGGAGAGAATTTCCTTTGTATCAACATCATAGATGCCGCCCCAGCTATTGATGTCCAGAGTCTTAGGAAGCATCGCTTTCTGTCCATGAGTGTGGACAGCGATGATGTACTTGAACTTGAACGATGCCGGGATGAGTTTCAGATCGGCAAGCGTGGCGAGGATGACCGACATCTTCGCAGAAAGATCAGAAGCGACTTTCTCCGCGCTTCCCGTCATTTTCCATTTTCCAGCGCGAGCCTGCGAGTCGATGGTCTCGGCGAGTTCCCATGAAAGGTTTCCCACCAGATCAAACAGCTGCTGACCGGAGACCACACTTTTCCCGAACTTGCCGATGACGCCAGCTGTCACTGACGCGCCCATGAGATTCACATCACCTCCTGATACCCCGAGGTGAGCCATGTTGATCGGAAACAGAAATGCCGGGGTTGCGTCAGATGCCGGAATCGGAAACTTTGCGTTCGGATTTGTCAACACCTTCGCGGACGAGCAATTCATAAGCCCGATTGCACAGACTGCTGCGATCGCAATTAATGCAATTTTTTTCATTGATTTTCCTCCTAATATATTTTTTTTCACTGCCATGGCATAACATGCCATCGGGCAGTTACTGGGCATATATATATCCATCCTGTTTCCATATCAATAAAAAGCCTTTAAAAAATCTCAGATTTTACATACCTTTTACATCCTGCTTACAAAAAGGAAACAAGTGGTAATAATTTAGCCAGTATTCTTGTCAAGCCTCTTTGGGGGTGGGTGACGGTTATTCAGACAACTGGTTGATCGCGTCCATTTATAATTGTATTTTTGCATAAAAATATTGTTTTTTCACCCTTTTCATTTTATACACGCTTTATTATTCTTGAGCGCAAATGCTTAACTACGCAATCAAAGAACTTTTCCGCAGGCCACGCAGGGCAATTGCCACAATTGCGGGATACACTGTCGCCGTGGCAGCACTCGTGATTCTGCTCTCCACCCTGGAAAACCAGATACGCCTCAGCGACAGTGTGCTCACGGGGACTGGAACTCACTTCATCGCCTATATCCCGCTGTGCGGAAACGAAACCTGCGAGAACATCGTCCTGGACGAAAAAAACGAGGGCTTCTATGCGAACATGGTGAAATCAAAACTGATGAGCACTGATCTCGCTGTGCTTGCACGACAAAGCCCTGCTGTCGCGGACGCTTCCGGTTTTCTTCTTTTCAAGATCACGGATGATTCCGGCAACAGCCTTTTTTTGGGAGGGCTCCCTGATGCCGCGACTGTTTCCATGAAAAACAACAGCTGCTCCGCTACCGATATTGTCGCGGGACGCTTTTTCAAGCCCGGAGACAAGAACTCAATCCTGCTTGAAGAATCATACGCAGCCGCACATGCACTGTCCCTGGATTCAGTTGTCAGCTTTTCAGGCAGGCAATTCAATGTCATTGGAATCATCAATCCGGGAATCAGGCCGGCAAAGGCCGATGTCTACATTCAGGTCGAGGAAGCCGGCAATGTGATCAACAGCCATTTGCGGATTCCGCTTTCCAGGCAGATGAACATACTCATGGTAGAATCCGCTGGCGCCTCGCTTCACGAACAGGCCATGAAAGACATACAATCGCTTCTTGGAAGTACAAGCCTTGTCTCCACCTATGGCTGCTTCAAACCAGCGGCCCGTGTGATGGGTATCAACGACGCAGGCCTCAACCTGGCG
>RPPD01000363.1 GCA_003818675.1 Spirochaetaceae bacterium | reverse complement strand
GGCAATTATTACAGACAACAGCGGCACACTTTCGGAACAGATCATGCACTTTATTAAAAGAGATATTAACACGCCGAAGTTAATTGCATCCTATGATGAAAGCCCTTCTGAAGAAGTTGAAAATTTCAGGCAGGACGATCTTCTCTTTTTTAACGGATGGGGAGGCTTTACAAGGGATGGAAGGGAATATATAATTCAAATTAAACACGGGAAACCGACTCCCATGCCATGGGTAAACATTATTGCGAACAGGCAGTTCGGATCGGTTATTTCGCAAAGCGGCGGATATTCATGGTTTGAGAATGCACGTGAATTTCGAATAACACCATGGCATAATGATGCTGTATGCGACAATAGCGGCGAGGCTTTATATTTAAGGGATGAGAATAACGGACTATTCTGGTCTCCATTGCCTATGCCTGCACCGGGCCCAAATGATTATCTTAACAGGCATGGTTTCGGCTACACAGTTTTTGAATATACAATATCCGGAATTAAATCGGAATTGTGGATTTTTGTGGATATTGATTCCCCTGTAAAGTTCTGGATGCTTAAGGTCCGCAATGATTCTGATGAAATTCGTCATCTGTCAGCAGCCAACTTCCTGGAGCTGATCCTTGGAGATATTAAAGACAAAACACAGATGTATGTAAAGACGGAAATTGACAGCAAGACAGGGGCGATATTTGCAGTTAATCATTTTAATACGGAATTTCCGAGCAGGATTGTTTTCCTTGATGCCAATGAATCCATGAGAAGCATAACCGGAGACAGGACGGAATTTATCGGCCGGAACGGCACGCTGTCCGATCCTGCAGCCATGCACTGTGTCCGCCTGTCGAACAGAGTCGGGGCGGGACTGGACCCTGCAGCTGCAATTCAGGTTTTCTTTGAACTGGAGCCCGGACAGGAAAAGGAAATCGTTTTTATTCTCGGGGTTGGAAGGGACATTGAGGATGCCAGGAATTTGGTTCTGAAATACAGGGGCACCCTGCCTGCATACCAGGCACGGGACAGGGTTTGGGAATTCTGGAATCATACGCTTGGAGCAATAAATGTCGAGACCCCGGATCCTGCTTTGAATATGATAACAAACGGCTGGCTGTTATACCAGACAATAGCAGGACGGCTCTGGGCGCGAAGCGGTTTCTATCAATCCGGAGGAGCATTCGGATTCCGTGATCAGCTTCAGGATGTTATGTCATTGATCCATGTAAAACCTGACATGATCAGGGAGCACCTTCTTCTCTGCGCATCAAGGCAGTTTGGCGAGGGTGATGTACAGCACTGGTGGCATCCGCCTCAGGGCAGAGGCGTGCGGACCAATATTTCCGATGATTATCTCTGGATGCCGCTTGCAGCCAGCTATTATGTAATCAGGACAGGTGATACAGGAGTCTTGGATGAGCCTGTTTCATTCCTTGAAGGACGTACTTTAAATCCCGGTGAAGAGTCGTTCTATGATCTTCCGGTAAGCTCTGATGAAAAGGAATCTTTGTATATTCACTGTAAGATAGCCGTAGAACATGCTCTGCGGTTCGGAAAGCATGGCTTGCCTCTTATGGGCAGCGGCGACTGGAATGACGGAATGAACATGGTCGGTTCCGAAGGAAAAGGTGAGAGCGTCTGGCTGGCATTTTTCCTCTATCATGTCATGGAACAATTCAGTCAGACAGCAAAGCTGTATGGCGATGAGACTTTTGCTGTTCAATGCACCAAAGAAGCGGAAAAGCTTAAGAAAAATATCGATGACAATGCATGGGACGGGCAATGGTACCTCAGAGCATATTTTGATAATGGAGATCCTTTAGGTTCTGCGCAGAATAATGAGTGTCAGATTGATGCTGTTTCGCAGAGCTGGTCTGTCCTGTCCGGCGCCGGAACTTTAAAAAAATCAAGACAGGCAATGCATTCTCTTGAACATAGGCTGATTCATCCTGAAAACCTCATGATCCTGCTGTTAGATCCTCCTTTTGATAAATCCGGTCTTGAACCCGGATATATAAAAGGTTATGTCCCGGGCGTCAGGGAAAACGGCGGACAGTACACGCATGCTGCAGTATGGGCGGTTATGGCATTTGCCATGATGGGAGACACTGAAAAAGTGAAAAAATTGCTTTCCATGATAAATCCCGTGAATCACGGTTCTACGCGTGAGAAGATTGAGATTTACAAGGTGGAACCTTATGTCATGGCAGCGGATATTTACGGTTCGGCGTCTCATACCGGCAGGGGAGGATGGACTTGGTATACGGGGTCTGCATCATGGATGTACAGATTAATCATAGAATCCGTCTTTGGTTTGGATTTGAAAGTGAACAAGCTTTACTTTAAGCCATGCCTTCCAAAAGACTGGGAGCATTTCATTGTCCATTACCGCTTTAAGGAGACGGTTTATCATCTTGCTATTCATCAGGTAAAATCCGGCAAAGAGATTTATGTCTCTGTGGATGGAACGGAACAGTTTGACAGTGCAGTCACTCTCATCGATGACCATATAGAACATTTTGTTGATGTCAAGTTCGGGATATAACTCATATTAAACGCAATAATCCGTCATACTCCAAAACCGGCATTTTGCACATCACCTCTTAATCAAGCTTCTCAAAAAACCTCTGCACCATTTGTCCCTAAAGTGAGAACTGTTCACTGCGGTTAATTTTTCCTCTCTCGTACTAGACAGGGAAAATGTCTCGGATATGATAGGATAGATGTCATGTACCTGATACAAACCTATCTCGGACGTGATATGATCAATGTCTCGGATATGATATGATCCGGCAGGATGATCTTTTTACACTTTTTCCAAATCATAGGCGTGAACAGCAGTTCACACTTACGGTATATTTTTACAAGTTTTGATCAAAACAGAAAACAGGACTATTCCAGTCATTCTTTTGCGCCAAAAAAAAATGAAGTATTAACGATCCTTAAAAAAACTCTTCCCTTTGTGTTCTTTGTCCCTAAAGGGAGAACTGCCTTTGTGAGAAATTTTTCCTCTGCCTTAAACTGGATTTTCTCTTAATTTTTACTCAAAGATTCTGAAGGCTTCATGAACTTCAGAAAGGGTATTAAAACATCATTCTTCAGACTGCCGGTACCGTCATAGGTAACCGAAACAACATGAATGCCTGTTTTTTCCTTGATCCTGCGGCTCATGGATTCCGTGATAAGCGAGGCGCAGCACAAAGCCGGTGTTGCCTGTACAAAAAGGCTGATGTCCGGATAAATATCCTTAAGATAGGAAAGCATTACGAGATTGTCGGGAGTTTCTCCTGCATTTTCAAGTATCAGGCCGAATTCAGTGAGAATCTCCTC
>RPPD01000362.1 GCA_003818675.1 Spirochaetaceae bacterium | reverse complement strand
TACATTACAGGCGGAGTCGAGCAGAACCTTAGAACCAGTCCGCTTCTTGAAATGTACAGGCAGAAGGACATTGAAGTCCTCATCATGGATGATGAGATAGACGAGATCGTTATCCCGGCCGTGGGAAAGTTTGGGGACCTGGAACTCAAGAGCGTAAACCGGTCTGACGCCGCTGCTGACTTGAAAACAGACGAGGAAAAGAAAACGGAAAAGGCCATGGAACCCCTTGTCAAGCGGATTGCCAAGGTGCTGAAGGACGAAGTCAAGGAGGTGCGCGCCTCTGTGCGCCTCTCGGACTCCCCGTCATGCGTTGTAGCTGACGAGAATGACCCGACATTTCAGATGCAGCATCTCCTCAAGGCCATGGGCCAGAAAGAGATGCCGGATATAAAGCCAATCCTGGAAATCAATCCAACGCACCCGATAGTAAAAAAACTGGAGGAAACAAAGGATGAAACGCTCTTTGAGGACACAAGCCGTCTTCTCTTTGAGCAGGCCATGCTCATCGAGGGTGCGCCGCTGAAAAACCCGGCCGAGTTTGCAAAGCGGCTCAACCGGGTCATCGAAGGGGCCCTGTAGAAAATAAAGCCGCAGGACCGCGCATCATTGACTTTTTCATATGGCGTGGTTATTGTTAATCATGGATTTTATACCCTATTTATGGATTTTAATAGGAGTCATCCTCTCAGGCCTTGAGCTACTCACCCCTGGATTTGTTGTTATATTCTTTGGCATTGGAGCAGTAATTACAGGACTGCTCTCCCTCATCATTCCCGGTATGAACACCAACATCCTCGCCCAGTTTATTACCTGGATCGCGTCTTCCTTCCTTTCACTGGGCATTTTCCGCAAGTTTTTCAAAAAGGTTTTCATGGGCAAGGAGATTTCAGATGACGGTACGGATGAATACGTAGGCCAGACAGCCACAGTCACCGAACCCGTAACAGAAAAAAAGCCGGGCCGTGTCACCTTCCATGGGACCACATGGAAGGCAATCACCTTTGACCAGGCATGCGAACCAGGCGACATTGTTGAAATAATGAAAAAAGACAACCTCACCCTCATCGTTTCAAAACGCGACTAAAAAAAGGAGTGTCTATGGATATAGCCAGCACCTTCATGGGAATCCTCCTGGGATTCGCGGGCTTCGGGTTTATTGCCCTGATCATCTCGCGCATCGCCCGCATCGTTCCTGAAAAACAGGCATTTATTGTGGAGCAGTTCGGAAAATACCACAAGACGCTTGAAGCGGGATTTCACATCGTGGTCCCAATTGTCCAGCGCGTGGCATACAAGCACACGCTCAAGGAACAGGTTGTTGACGTTCCACCCCAACGCTGCATCACAAATGACAACGTTGAAGTTGAGGTCGATGGCATCCTCTACATGCAGGTCACGGATCCTGTGAAAGCAAGTTACGGAATAGACAACTACGCCTTTGCCACGAGCCAGCTCGCGCAGACAACCATGCGCTCCGAAATGGGGAAAATAGAGCTGGACAGGAGCTTTTCCGAACGCGACACACTCAACACATCCATAGTGCGCGCCGTGGATGAAGCCTCTGATCCATGGGGCATCAAAATATCAAGGTATGAAATCAAGGACATCGCGCCTTCACGCACAGTCCAGGAGGCCATGGAAAAGCAGGTCAGGGCAGAACGTGAAAAGCGCGCGCACATCCTCACATCGGAGGGCGACCGCGAGGCGCTCATCAATGTCTCGCAGGGCGAACGCGAGGAAGCCATAAACCTGAGCAAATCCGAACGCCAGCGCAGGGTCAATGAGGCCGAGGGAAAGGCAAAAGCCATTGAGCTCGTCGCCGAGGCCACGGCAAACGGTATAACGGAAATCTCCAGGGCAATACAGACTCCCAAGGGCAAGGAAGCTGTCGCCATGCGCATCGCGGAGCAGTTTATAACCGAGTTCGGAAAAATCATTGAAGCCGCCACCATCCACGTGCTTCCACAGGATCTCGCAAACCTCAAGTCATTCATCCGTTCCATGGTTACAGGTATTTCGGGTAATGAGGGAGCCTCCAGCGAAACAGAACAGGAAAACGGGGAAAAATACCTGGAAAACTCGCTGGCCGCATCCATGATTCATGAAGCAAGCCATAAACACACACAGGACAAGAGGAGAAAATCATGATGACGGAAGTATTGATTTATACAATAACCGCGATCACAGGTTTTTTCGTTGTGATCGGATTTTTCAAGAGCATCCGCATAGTCGCTGCACAGACCGCGCTTGTTGTAGAGCGTCTGGGCAAATACAGGAAAACCCTGGGCGCGGGCTTTCATCTTTTGGCCCCTTTTTTGGACAAGGTCCGCTATCACCATTCATTAAAAGAACGCGCAATTGACGTCCCTTCACAGCGGTGTATCACCAATGACAATGTGCGCATGGAAGTAAACGGCATCCTCTACTTGAAAGTCGTTGATCCCAAGAAGGCAAGCTATGGAATAGAGAACTACCTTGTGGGCGTCATCCAGCTCGCGCAGACCACCATGCGCTCGGTCATCGGCAAACTGGACCTGGACCGGACTTTTGAGGAACGCGTGGCGATCAATGGACATGTGGTAAAGAGCGTGGACGAAGCCTCAGAAGCCTGGGGCGTGAAAGTGACCCGCTACGAAATCAAGAATATAGACGTACCCAAGGACATCCTCCACGTCATGGAAGTACAGATGGAGTCAGAGCGTATAAAGCGCGCCAAGATCGCTGAAAGCGAAGGCAAGCGCGAGGCACGCATCAACTACTCGCTGGGCGTCATGAGTGAAGCAATAAACAAAAGCGAAGGCCAGAAGCAGCGATGGATAAATGAAGCAGAAGGCAAAGCCTGCGAGATTGAATCAATAGCCAAATCCACCGCCCTGGGAATCCGCAAGGTTGCCGAAGCCATGACATCCACTGGCGGCGAAGACGCAGTTGCTCTCCGTATCGCCGAATCCTACATTGGTGAGCTTCAGAAGCTGGCCAAGAAGAGTACGGAGCTGATTCTCCCCCTCGACCTGGCCAACATCAAGTCCATAATGGATACCGTGACAAAAATACTGCGTCAGGACAAATAAAGGCCTTTAAACGGTAAAAATGCGGTATTCTGACGCAACAAAATGATTTCTGCTAAGTCATATATATGGGGAAAGGAGCTTCTTCATGAATATCTGGCAACAGCAGGAATTGGTCAACCTTGTGCACGGTGGAATTATCAGCGCGGCAAGAAGAGTCTCATCATCCATTATTCTGGAAATTGATATGCCTCAGGTATCCGGTCCCCCTGGCATTACAGACAGCAGTTTTATCCTTTTCTGTTCAGACTGCTC
>RPPD01000361.1 GCA_003818675.1 Spirochaetaceae bacterium | reverse complement strand
CTGATTCCCGATTCACGCTGGTTTTTGTTAAATGACACAAGCACAGAACCACGCTCGTCACGCATTTCCAGGGTAAGATACCATCTGATATTTGCAAAACGATTCTCAAGCTGTGCATCTTCCATGGAGACCTCACCCCTGATGGAAAGTGACGCAGGTCCACGGGCAATTGTAAAACCGCGTTCGTTCAAGATATGGGTTGTGATCTTGGCAAGACGATCTTCACTGTCGTTCTTGATCTGAATCTGGAAGCTCATTTTGGCCGCAATTTCACTGTAGAGTTTAATCAGGTCATCTGTTTTGTATGGCAGGTCAATCAGCTGCACCATCGGCTGATAGATAATTATTAGTTGGTCTAAAAGCTGGTTATTTGTTTTTGCGTATAGCACTGCGGCATCAATAAAAGCATACTGGCTTATTATGCTTGAACTCTCACGCATGTTTTTCAAAAACAGCACAACACGGTCAGCATTTTTGTCTATCTTGTCCTTGTAGATTTTGGCAGTATCACGGCGGTTCAAAAAGCCTGCGATATGCACTTTCCCAGTACCGTCAGTCCATGGATCAGAATATTGAATGTTAAAGAGTGTCTGACTGGACCCGACAGCTACAGTCTTGTCAACGCTGCGTTCAGTGGTTGATGTGGACGATCCCGCTGTTTCCAGCTGCTGGAACCGCATCGTTGCTGTGCTTTCAAGTTTGATCTCTGATATGAATATTTTGGAGAGGGCTCCAGCGGCATCGCTTTCAGCGTCCCGCCTTGTATCTCCTTCACCTACTACTGCAAGATAGTCTTTCTCCGGATAAACGCTGTTTATATCAGTTGCCCATGCAGGTCCATTGCCGCCGCGGGAAGGAGCGGCTGTTTGAAGGCTCCCGGACTGTGATGTCGTGGTGCACAACGCGAGCAGCATTACGGATAATGTGCCAATAAGCAACATGGATATTTTATATTTCTTATTCTTCATTAATTGCTCCTTATGGAGAAATATATCACATTTACCCTGTTATTCCAGGCAAAATGACTCAACGAGATTGATCCCGGTTTTTGCGAAATCTCTTACGCCCTGGTCATCCCTGAAAACAAGATTGCCCCTGGAATCAAAATATTCAAAAATTACGGTGTATTTGCCTGGTACGACATCTATTTCACCCACATAAGCCCATGAAGGAAAGAAATGGGATATGCGAAGATCTGCGTTTTCACTTATATCAACCGCAACATCAGCTACGAAAGAAAGAAAAGATCCCAGTTCTTTACCTCTTGTATTTTCTTGTATCTCCTTTTTACCCTGAGCGCTGGCAATGCCCTTGGCAGTACCGCGAAGGATCGCGCGAAGGTAAGTCATGGGTTTTTTTACGTTAAATGTGAAGTATGCAACATTGTCAATACTCTCAATTGCTTCAAGCTTTAAATTTCCTGGTGCAGTGACACCAGGCTGGCCTGCAACGGGTATGAGTTGAACCTGGCCTGAAGCGATCCTGCTGCCAAGGCGTTTCATTACAGGCAAGGAGTATTTGAAATAGAGGTTTTGCGGTACATCTTTCCAGTAAATACTGGTGAAACCGGTGATTTCTTCCTTGAACTTTGCATTCTCGGCAGATTCAACCAGCACGATTCTGTCCTTTTCTGAAGCAAACCTCAGGTTGGCGGCGATCTTGTCAGGATTGCGGCCAATAAAGGAAAACATGCTGACACGTGCCTTGTTGGTTGGGTTTAAAGAAGCAGCGAGGTTTGGTTTTGAAAAAGTGTAGATATTGGCCTGTCGGTCAAAAGCTTCATAGACTTTGTCGCGGTCAATGCGCGCATTATCCCACTCGTTTTCCGAACGGTAAATCAGCATGCTGATGTAGCGCGCAAGGGCGGAGTTGTAGAAGTTATTTGTTCCGGTCTTGACCTGAATCAGCGCGTCCTTGGACCTGTTATATTCATCAGCGAGGCGGCGGTATTTTTGTTCCAGGAGATTGAGCTTGTTGTTGATTCTCTTGATTTCAACTATGGCATCATCCTGAAGCCCGAGGTGCAGGAAATTCAGGGCTTTGAAGACATTAAGGTATATGTCCTCATAATCCTCTCCTACATAGTCTAATGCATTGTCATTCAGCAGAATGGATGTAGCTGCCTTGGTAATACTCGCGGTGAAAAGTTCTTCAATTGCATATTCTGCTTTTGTCAAAAGCTCATTGCTTTCCTTGTATTTACCCATGTAGTGGTAAAGCATTCCGAGGTCAAGGTAATACATGACCCTGTCCTTGGCCTCATAAAGCTTGTCCTTTGTGCTTTCAAGCTGGGAGGCAGCACCTGCGAAATTGCGTTTTACGAGGAGTTCATTCACTCCGCGGAACTGGTCCTTCATTGTCATCATGCTGGAGCATGAAACAATGAAAAGAGCCACTCCCATAGCAAGGAGTGGCTTTAAAATGTTGTGTTTTCTTGATGTCATTGGATCACCATCCGACCCTGGCCTGTTCAATTATTTTCTTGATTTTTTTGGTTCCTATCCAGACCTTTTCAGTAGTTTCAATATTGATCAGTTCAAGATCAACCTGGTAGAGGATTGCGCGCTTGCCATCGACTGCATCAACAGTTGTTGTGATGGTGCCCTGCATCATGAAGTCCGCGCCAGTCTCCTGGGCTATGCGCTTCATGGTTTCGCCGGAAGACCATGACTGCTGGGCTTCTATCTCCCTGCGGATCTGTTCACGCTGCTGGGGGTTGGCGACAAAGCGGACCATCCCTGAATTGATAAGCTCGCGCTCGATGTCAGAGATAAAACCCGCAACTTCGATGTGTTCGGAACTCTTGTTTCTTATTGCGCCCACTATGATAACGGGTTTGCTACCGCTGTTGGCTCTCTGGAAATCTGCAAGCCAGGGCCTGCCAAGCACATCTTTGATCATCTGTTCTGCGACAAGCCTTGAATCCGTGTCGTTCCATCTTCCGCTCAAATCAGTCTGGGTGTCAACTTCAACCCTTGTAACTGTGCGGGGAGTTGATGTGCAGGCCAGAAAAGAAAAACAAAGCCCGATAAACAGGAATATTCTGAAAATCTTCATGAAAAAGCTCCTTTCTAAAACATGACTATTATGCGGATATAGAAACAAGAGGTTTTTTATCCACATACAATAACAATTATATCAATAATTTCCAAAAAAACAAGCATTTCAAGAACAAGTATTGGGAATTTCCGTCCCGTTGACAGAACATCAGTTTTTGCGAATGATTAGGAAAACAACAGAATAACGAGGAGAATGAAAATGCGGGAAATCAAATCCCCAAAGGTATATCTGATAGCCAAAACCCGGCTTGTCCAGGAGAACCT
>RPPD01000360.1 GCA_003818675.1 Spirochaetaceae bacterium | reverse complement strand
CGTGTTCAGGAGACAGTCAACAAGAATACCGAGCAGATAATGCAGATGAAGGATTCGGCCTACAGCATGAACCAGGTTGTGGAGATGAGTTCATCCATTTCATCGGAAAACAGTTCGGCCATAGGGATTCTGTCCAGCAATTTTACCGAAATCAGCGTGCAGGTCAATGAAATGAACAACCAGACCAAGCAGCTTGGGGACATCATCAAGGTGCTCCACAATACAGTTTCCCAGTTCAATACTGATTGATATTTACTATATATTAGCATGTCGGCCATGATAATCCCAGGCTCGTGTTTTATGCAATCATCAATTGACATATCGGCCGCTTTTTCATATATTGATTTTATCGAAAAAACTTCTATCCGGTTTCTCGTTTTAGAAGTTTAAAACAAACTAGATGCCTTTCCATATGGATTTCAGGGGCATCGGTCTTTTGTACAACCACAATAGGGGGACTCTATGAAAATAGCTATTAATGGCTTTGGAAGAATCGGACGCAACGTGTTCAAGATCGCATTTGGCCGCGAGGATATCGAGATTGTCGCGATCAACGACCTCACTGACAACAAAGTGCTCGCTCACCTCCTGAAGTACGACTCGATAAACGGGAAGTTCCCGCACAAGGTCGAGTACGATGCGGAAAACATCATTGTGGACGGCAAAAAGGTCAAGGCCTCGGCCATAAAAGATCCCAAGCAGCTTCCCTGGAAGCAGTTGGGCGTTGACGTCGTGGTTGAATCCACCGGCGTGTTCCGCAGCCGCGAACAGTGCGCATGGCATCTTGAAGCAGGCGCCAAAAAGGTCATCCTGACCGTACCCTCAAAGGACCAGATAGACAACACGATCGTGCTTGGCGTGAATGACGGCATGCTCAAGGACTCGGACCAGATCGTTTCCAATGCTTCGTGCACCACAAACTGCCTGGCCCCAATCGTCAAGGTTCTGAATGACAATTTCACAATTCGCGAGGGTCTGATGACCACGGTTCACGCTTATACAAATGACCAGGTCATCCTGGATTTCCCGCATTCAGATCTCCGCCGCGCACGTGCTGCAGCGCTTTCAATCATTCCCACTTCCACTGGCGCAGCCAAAGCCATCGGAGAGGTCATTCCCGAGCTCAAGGGCAAGCTTCATGGTTTTGCAATGCGCGTGCCAGTGCCAACAGGTTCTGTCGTGGATCTCACTGTCCAGCTTGAAAAGGACGTTTCGGTTGAGGACATAAACAAGGCCATGCAGGAAGCCTCAAAGGGCTCCATGGAAGGCGTGCTCGAGTATGTGACAGATGAGATCGTCTCTGCAGACGTCGTCGGCAACCCGCATTCGTCCGTTTTTGACTCAAAACTAACCATGAAGATTGGCAAGGGCCTTGTGAAGGTAGTCTCATGGTATGACAACGAGTGGGGTTATTCAAACCGCGTTGTCGACCTCGCTGATAAACTCGCTGAAAAGCTCATGTAAAGGAAGTCCAATATGGCGGTAAAGACCATTAGGGATATAGATCTTAAAAACAAGCGCGTCATAATGCGCGTGGATTTCAATGTTCCGATAAAGAACGGGAAAATCACGGATGAGACCCGTATAAAGGAAGCTCTCCCGTCAATCAAGTACATACTTGACCAACCGGGTGCCTCCCTGATTCTCATGAGCCATCTGGGCAGGCCCAAGGCTGGCCCGGCGCCTGAGTTCAGCCTGAAACTGGTTGCGGAGAAGCTGGCTTCCATGCTTGGCAAACCGGTCACCATGGCGCCGGACTGCATCGGGCCCGAGGTCGAGACACTTGCCAGGAACCTTGCGGCCGGCAGCGTGCTCATGCTGGAAAACGTGCGCTTTTACAAGGAAGAAGAGGCAAATGACGCTGGTTTCGCCGGGAAGCTCGCATCGCTTGCCCAGGTATATGTCAATGACGCATTCGGCACAGCCCATCGTGCCCATGCCTCAACAGAGGGTGTGGCGCACGTGCTGCCGGGAGTCGCGGGATTCCTGATTGAAAAGGAAGTGAATTTCTTCGGAGCTCTGCTCGCCAATCCGGAAAAGCCCTTTGTGGCCATAATCGGCGGCGCCAAGGTCTCCACCAAGATCGCTGTGCTGGAATCACTGCTCCCCAAAGTATCAACCTTCATAATCGGCGGTGGTATGGCTTACACCTTCCTGAAGGTTCAGGGCATTGAAGTCGGCAACTCGCTTGTAGAGACCGAGTTCCTGGACACCGCAAAGAAGTTTCTTGTGGCGGCAAAGAAACAGGGCGTGGAAGTGATTCTGCCCTCAGACCATGTCGTGGCTGACAAGTTTGCAGAAGATGCAAAACCGCAGGCTGTGGACAATGTTGCTGTACCTGCCGGCAAGGTTGCCATGGACGTGGGTCCTGCGACCATCAAGGCGTGCAAGAAGAAGATCCTGGCGGCAAAGAACGTAATCTGGAACGGCCCCATGGGCGTCTTTGAGTTCGAGGCATTCGCCGCGGGCACAAAGGAAATCGCCCAGGCTGTGGCGGACTGCAAGGGCACCACTGTGGTGGGCGGCGGAGATTCCGTGGCCGCGGTCAACAAGTTTGGGCTTGCGGACAAAATAGATCATGTTTCGACCGGCGGCGGCGCTTCCCTGGAGTTCCTGGAGGGCAAACAGCTTCCCGGAATCGTGGCACTTGCATAAAGCGGCCTTTTCAGGTACAGTGTCTCGCTTTTAATAATTGAATTACAGGGGAAAAAGACGAAAATGCGGAAAGCTTTTATCGCAGGCAACTGGAAAATGCACAAGACCGTGGCAGAGGCTGTAGCTCTGGCAAAAGAGCTTGTCAAGGCCGTTGGAAATGAAAAGAACAAGACTGTTCTGGTTGCCCCGCCATTCACGGCGCTTGCGGCCGTTTCTGAAGCGCTTAAGGGATCAGGGATCCTTCTTGGCGCCCAGAACATGGGGCCTGAGATTTCGGGCGCACACACAGGCGAGGTTTCCGTAAAAATGCTCCTTGATCTGGGGGTAAGTCATGTCATCCTCGGACATTCGGAACGCCGTCATGTTTATGCTGAATCAAACGAGCTTGTAAACCGCAAGGTATCACTCGCTTTGGCAGAAGGTATGGACGTGATCCTCTGCGTCGGAGAGACGGAAACAGAACGGGAAAAGGGCATTACCGAGGAAGTTGTGGGAGACCAGGTCACCCGGGGTCTTGCGCTCGTGTCCGAGGCAGATATGAAAAAGGTTGTAATAGCCTATGAGCCCGTGTGGGCCATCGGCACCGGCCGCACCGCCACCGACGAACAGGCCCAGGAAGTGCACGCGTTCATCCGCAGCCTGATGGGCAAGATGTGGAACCCGGACTTCGCT
>RPPD01000359.1 GCA_003818675.1 Spirochaetaceae bacterium | reverse complement strand
TTTCCTCACACCTCAGGTTATGCTGATCCCATACTTCATGACAGGCCTCACCACAGGCTTCCTGGAATCTCTCCCTGCATTAACAGCGCCATTTCTTGTATCTTCTGCGGGAATGCTGCTTTCCATCTTTTTCTTCCGCGGCATAGGTACGGATTATCAAAAATTGGGCGAAAGTAGCGAAAGGCTCGATGTCTCTATCATACAGCGCAAAATAAACTCATCCCTTATATCATTTTCTTTTATATTATTCGGACTTTTCTGCATCATGATTCTGGGAAGCAGCATATGGCCATTTGCATTTGCTACGAAGACAAACTGGGAGAGCTTGCCTCTCAACACATTCCTCATGCGAATATTTAGTACCGGAAGTAACGGCATGTACTTCTTCATAGGTCCCATCCCGCTTGAGCAAACCGCGCTTAAGTACATCCCTGCGCAATTTGTCCTATACCTCATTCCCGTAATCCTTTTTGTTGTTTTTGGACGCAGACTCTTTCCACAGCTTTCGCTTTTCATTCGAAGAAAAAAGAATGGAAAATTCCTTGAGGATTATTCCTTCAGCAAGGATGAACTTTCCCTGCTGCAAAAACCATCTGTAAAAGCGGAAAATCTGCACCCTGCAAAATCTTTTTTTGTTCCGGCAATAGTGCCGCACATCACAGCCATAGCTGCGGGGACCAGCCTGGCACTTTGCATGACAGGCATCATCCTGAATACACTTTTATCCGGCACCAGGGTCTCACAGGATATTTTTCTCATCGCAACGGCGGTGCTCTTTATTTTCACGGTCGCGCTCGAAGTCATTTACCTCATCAACACAGGTTTTATACACTCGGCCTTGAAAAAGATGACTGGCGGGAAATACCGGATTGGTCCTGCGGCCGCTATTGCTTTTCACTTCATCCCCATATTTTCATTCGCCTGGACACTCATTTGTGCTTTTGCGGCCAATTCCTTTTTGAACAAATACCGGAAAGCGCCTTCGCCAGTACCGATTCTTGCCTTCCTGCTTGGCGCATCCATTGCCGGATTATTGCTTACAGGCATTACCCTGTCTGTTCCCGCGATAGCCGTGACGATTATTCTGTATGAGATCGTGCGGATATCACTTTCCTATAAGATTCAGGAAGAGGTGAAGCTTTTATGCGAGGATACAGCGGGTACATGAAAGGATGCGGCCTTTCCAGGTTCAGAATCTAATTCCCATAATTTCTGATGCTTTTTTTCATATAATAAACATTATAGATCAGTATTAAGGGAGATATGGGTAAAACAAGGAAATAATATATTATAAAATTCAGGAAATCATTCTTGTAATTATCATCCATGATTGATCTGAAGACCAAATTCTTGCTCACGGCAATGGCATGAAAAACGTATGTAAATATCATGCAAACAAACGCCAGCAGAGAAATTATAAGGCGTATCAGTGGTTCAGAAATAAATATATTTACAATATTCAGTAAAATTATTGAAGAATAAAATATCATGGAAATTAATGAGAACTTGCCATATTGACTGAAAAGACCGGATAAGCGTTCTTTTGTGTATTTGATTTTACGATTGACTGAAATATACTTTTCAGCTATCAAAAAGAGTTTTTCCCTGGATATCCTTCGGGTTTTCAATATCTCATAGGCAGAATCACGGGTATCTTCGGAATATTTATACTTTTTATAATTTATGATTACATCAACAAGCTGGTCATTTTTCAGTTTCTTCAGACTTTCATCCATGCTATTTCAACCGCCCAAAATAAAACTTTGTAAAAGGATTCCGATCTCGTAAAGAAACAATAAACCTTTTCATACAGAATTGTCTATATAAAAAAGGCGGAAAGATTGCTTTTTGACAACCTGGCTTTAGTAGGATAAATATTTGTTATTTCAGGAAAAGATTTTGAGCCAGGTTTCAACATTACCCATGAGGTTCAGGGAAAGGTGCCCGATGATGCCTGGCCAGATGCTCTTCGTCCGCTGGCAGACAAATGCCAGGGCAATCGCCCTGGGAAGAATCGGGATGATCATCCAGTAAACAGGCACATGAAAAACCGCCCAGAAGAGGCCATGGACAAGGAAAGCCCATTGCCCAAAAGCGATTTCCCGCCGTGGAAGAAGGGTGCCGCGCCATATGAACTCTTCCCCGAAAATATTGCAGACAAGCGATACAAGGCCAAGGAAGTGCATGAAGAAATAAATTCCAAGCGGCATGGCGGAGGGGAAGGCATCAGGTTGGCCCTCTACTCGCCGGACAGCAAGCTCCAGACCCATGATGTGTTCTTCAAAAAGACGTCATCCGGATGCAATCAGCTGTCTGCTGGTCTATTTTATCTTCAAGCAGCTTGTTGATATCAAAAGGACAATTAGCGCAGATATTTGGCGTGTCAGCAGCAAAAACAAAGCCCCCCGAGATTCCGGAAATGCTTCCATTAATAAAATCGCACTCAAACAGTTTCTCACCTGTTCCCGCTGACAGGATCAGATTGCCGTCAGTCCTGATGTCATATATTACCGACATGACCACAGGTAGTCCGCTCCCGTAGATTTGATGAATCGCCTTTTTCACCCCGCTTGTAGTCTCGTAAAATACAAGCCCGGCACCCGCCCAGCCATTATCGCAATACCATGATGTATTTGCCAAATGCCGCCAGATGTCTTCTTCGCAGAATGCCATGCTGGATATAAATAACATCAATACCGCCAGCAAAAGGCAAATAGCATTTTTATCAATTTTCTTCATGGGCACCTCATGATAAATAAATAGCATGATGTGATTGGTTTTTCTACCGCCATCGGTATGATTTTACAATGTTTTACATCAAGCAAGCACATCCGATTTTTCCGCTTGACAGCCGCATCTTATTGCGTTATTATTTGCATATTGCAACTATTGCAAATTGCATACAGAAAGGACTTCCATGACCTCTATAAAAGAAGGCACGCAGGTACTGTCAAAAACATCCCGTTTAAAGACACTCCATGAAAAACTCAGGCAAACTGCCGATGAACTCGCATGGCTTGTCAAATCAGACACCAGGTGCTGCGGCATTTCCCAGGCGCAGGTACCGGTCCTTATCAATATAGGAAATAATGCTGCGGCAACACTCTCTGCGTTGAGTGAAGCTTTTCCCGCTGATACAAGCACCCTGAGCCGTACTGTTGAGAATCTGGTAACTGCCGGGCTGGTAATACGGCAAAGCGGCAAAGATGACAGGCGCAGCGTCTCGCTTTCACTCTCAAGTGCGGGGAAAAAGCTGGTCGCCATGATCGAGGAAAACTCATTTGCATTTCTTGAATCGGTATTTTCACGCATCCCCAAAACCAGGCGCGACC
>RPPD01000358.1 GCA_003818675.1 Spirochaetaceae bacterium | reverse complement strand
TGGACCACAAGACCTGATTTATTGAAAAGGTATATGAGGTCTGTGAGATACATTTCTCCCTGGACGTTCTCGTAACCAAGTTTGTCAATGTGTTCGGACAGGTGTTTGCCCGAAAAAGCATAAAAGCCCGAGTTGTAAAAGCGGATATCCAGAAGCTCCTGCTGCTGGAAGGAATATGTGCGTCCGTGGAATTCAGTTTTGTATGGAATGGCAGGATCTATGGCGAGTATGTCCCTGTGCTCGAGTATCTGTATTATTTTTCCGCGGTCTTCTCCACTGGGGTTTCCCGAGATGTCGTGCTCAGGCACCTGCAGAATGCGGCCGTAATAGTTGTCCCTTGGATCCCCCTGATAGGTTCCCACCATGACCATCATCTCCGCCCTTGACTCCTGGAATGCTTCGCGAAAAGAGCGCACAGTGGCTGTGTCCAGAAGGCCCATGTCTCCCGGAATGATATAAAAATCACGATCCAGATTTTCTTTTGCCATGGACTGTAACGCGATTTTTACAGCATGGCCTGTGCCCTTTTGCTCGGCCTGGAGAGCGTACTTGCGGCCTGGAAGCTTCCCGGCGGTCTCTGCCACCTCGCGAGCCTTTATTCCCACGACAATGATCTGGTCAGGACTCTGGAGCCCTTCCGCGGCCGCACGCGCTACCCTGACTACAGTGGGAACGCCCCAGATGGTATGGAGCATTTTTGACCTGCGGCTCTTGATCCGTTTGCCCTGTCCGGCGGCAAGAACAATCGCCACAGGGGACTTGTCTTTGGAAAACATTGAGGATAATCCGGCAAGGACAGCCGCAAGCCCGGTGTCTGGTGTTTCTTTGGACATATATGCCAGTATATCTGCCGGAAGCGCATGCTACAAGAGCCCGAATTGCCACTTTGCGGAAAACCTGCTACAATTTCTGCATCAACATGACTGGAGGAACGCATTATGAGGACCAAGGCTCTTCTGCTATCTGCAGTACTTTTGCTTCCGCTTCTGGGATGCCAGACAACGGGAAACACCCGCGAGGGCAAGTTCCAGCTGGTCTTTGAGCGGGATTATTATGAAGATGACAAGATCAGGGTGGACTATGTGCTGGGATCGGAAATATTCTATATATCCATCTATAACAAGACCGGGACAGAGGCGCTCCTGGATGCTCCCAAGCTTGTGCTTGTTTCCTACAAGGGAGAGATCGTTCCAATTGAACCTGACTCAAAAAACGCCGTACTTCCGCCGCTGGCCAAGGCAGTGTTTTCAAGCCGCTCTCCTTCCATCAAGGATACATACACTGATGCAATGTCGCCGGTTATTGACAGCCATGACATAGAGCAGTATAAACAGCTCATCGGAAAAAGGCTCAGGATTTATTTTTCGCTTTTTATAAACAACAGTTCGCAGATTTATAATATCGAACTCAGGATCAAGGACGTGATCTCATTGAAATACAGACCGCTTGACTGGAAGTAGTCAGCGTACAAGGAGAAAAAAATGAAAAGGGCAATCCGCATAGCGCTAATTTGTCTTATCGGAGGTGGAATATTCATGAGCACGCAAGCAGTACCGGGAAATCCAAAAGTGTTTCTTGACATTTCGATAAATGGCCAGAATGCAGGACGTATAGTCATAGAATTGCGCAAGGATGTTGTACCCAGGACCGCGGAGAACTTCCGCGCTTTGTGTACGGGTGAAAAGGGCTTTGGTTACAAGGGAAGTTCCCTTCACAGGATTATCTCCAAATTCATGATGCAGGGCGGTGATTTTACCGCGGGCAATGGCACTGGCGGGAAATCCATTTATGGCGCCAAGTTCGCCGATGAAAACTTCGCGCTCAAGCACACTGGCCGCGGAAATCTTTCCATGGCCAACTCGGGTCCCAATACGAATGGTTCGCAGTTCTTCATTACCTTCATTAAAACTGACTGGCTTGACGGCAAGCACGTTGTGTTCGGCCAGGTTGTCTCCGGCATGGATGTTCTGGACAAGGTCGAGGCTGTGGGGTCGCAATCCGGAGCGCCCAGGGCCAAGGTTGTCATTTCTGACTGCGGCGAAGTAAAGCAATAAGGTCTATCGGTCTTTACGATTTCTATCCGGGTGGTCCTTTTTTCTTGAACGCGAAAGATCAAGCAGGCTGTCGACGGTTGCATCAAGCTGTTGCGCAGCCTGTTCTATTTTGTGCAGGTATGCCAGTTTGTTTTCATCGTCAGGCGCTTCATTTTTCTCGCCCCTTAAAAGTTCCGTGTATCCCATTATGCCGGTCAGCCCGGACTTGAGTTCATTGGCCATGATTCTTGCGCAGGCATCCAGGTCAGAATTTGCCTTTTCCAAAGCGTGTGCGTATTTGCCGATTTTTTCAGTTGTCTCCTTTTCCCGTTCAAGCGCGGCGAATAACTCCCTCTGCCGCAGATTTGAGTTCCTTGAACCGACGATCCCGATGAAATTGACCATCAGATATGCAAAATAGACGGCAAGCTTGACCAGGTCGGTGACATCAGGTTTCATGAAAATAATGATGCTGAGGTTTACGCAGGTATACGCAATCCCGAGGCAAATTTTATGCCAGAATTGCACTGGGAAAAATATGTATACGGCAAAGACAAGGATGGCGCTGGAAATAAAATTCATGATGTATCCGGGAGGCCGGGTGAAATCAATTGTCGCAAGGATGGACATGGACAGGGCTACCCATACGGATATGGCAGCGAGAATTGTCCGGACGGTTGTTTTTACCGACAGTAGTATGATCATGGCAAGCGATGACAAAATAAAAACGCCACGGCAAGCCAGGGCGAGGACCAGCAGGCCGGATGTGCCCAAAAAAAAGAAATCATTGCTGATAAAAAACGCATTGAGGGGAATGGTAAAACCTATCATGATCTTGAGCTGGGTTTTTATCTGGCTTATTTCCCAACCCCAGAAACCAAGTTCGGTTTGCCTGTCCCTGAACTCGGCTAATCCCCGGTGAATTGCGAAAGTATTATCCAGTTCGGGATTGTCTGCCATACAATAGAGTATCGTTTATCAGTCATTCAGCTGCAAGAAAATTACCTGATCATCTCAGAGCTGTTCTGCCAGGAATGCTCGAGCATGACCCGTGAAATCTTCGTGAAGTCGCTTGCGGGCATGTCGCCGAGGAAGCAAAAAGGATATCCACATCTGGAAGGATTGTGAGAATTCAGTCTCTGTGTGGTGGGGTGAGCCTGAGGAGCACTTCGCCAAGACCAAGTGCATCGAAGTTGCGTTTTGCTGACAGTATTTTCTTAAACAATTTATCCCCCTCTGCTTGTGACGGACCGGTTTTCCTGTCCCGGTAGTCAAGTTACCCGAAGCGACCTTGACAAG
>RPPD01000357.1 GCA_003818675.1 Spirochaetaceae bacterium | reverse complement strand
TTTGCGGCGGATGGCTGAAGGCAAGGACAGCGGTCAGGGTCAACATGACCAAGATGGAAACGATTTTTTTCATGCACTACCTCCTATATGATAGTATATTCAATATACTTGAATATTATTTCCGAGGACACTCAATAAAAAGGAAAACAAATGGTATACGGAAAAGAAATCACGCTTGAAACCGAAGGCTTTTCCAAAAGCTATGACATAACTGCCGACGTTGCTTCTGTGGTTGCAGATTCCGGCATCACAGGCGGACTCGTCAATATATTCTCAATCGGCTCCACCGCCTCGATTTCAACGATCGAGTACGAGCCGGCGCTGGTAAAGGATCTTGAGGATCAGCTTGAGGAGCTCATACCCGCTGCAAAAACAACCCGGCATGGATCAACCTGGGGCGATGACAATGGTTTTTCACACCTCAGGGCAACACTGATGGGTCCCGGAATCACTGTGCCGGTGCACAGCTGCCGGCTTGTGCTCGGTACATGGCAGCAGATCATACTTGTTGACCACGACAACAGGCCGCGCAGCCGCAGGGTTTTTGTCCAGGTCATGGGCGATTCGCATGTGGCTCTTTCCGTTTGCCGGCAAAAAAGCAATCGAGCGCCGCGTGCTTGCCGCCTTCAGACGGGCTATCCGTAGCCAGGAAACCTATCGCCAATTTCTGTCAGCACACGGCGTCATGCCAAAGACAATCAAAACTCTATCGGACTTTTCCTCACGCGTGCCACCTGTTTCAAAAAAGGCCCTTTTTGGAAGCGGCTCCTTTGCATCATTTTCCGTGCCCGGATACAAGAAACAGCTCTCCTCAATGTATACTAGTTCCGGATTCACCAGGTCTTTCGCTTTCGGGGAATCCTCGAGGAAAGAACACGGGCCTGCGGCATCATTCATGGAGGACTTCCTGTTCAGGCTCTATGACCTCAACCCCGGGGACACACTTGTAATAAACGCGCTTTCACTCGGGACGGACATTCCCCTGCGCCGCATCCCGCAGGTGCATACAGGGGTCCGGCAGGACTCGGTTATCGAAACCGTAAGGAAGGCGAAGGGAGAATTCAACACAATCGTTCTGGTCGGGGAGCCTCATCTGCTCAAGCGTATTGTTGAAGACGGCATAAGAGAAAATATCCGCTGGGATTCCATGAACGTGCTCGTTGTAACCGGTTCCGAGTTCATCACGGAATCATGGCGGATATACATTGAAACCTGCCTTGGCAAGGGCAGAGTCATAAGCACGATGGGGATCACCGAGGTCGGACTCGCCATGTGCTTTGAAACACATCCCCTGATCGAATTGCGGCGTTGTGCGGCAAAAGATAACACCTTCAGGGATGTAGTCTGCGGTCCCGGGACAAAGGCAGTGCCGCTCTTAATGCACTATCTGCCAGGGCTTTATCATATAGAAGCTGCCGGAAACTCAGGCGTCAGGGGTGAAATGCTTGTAACATGCCTCAGCCATTCCCGCCTTGTGCCACTGGTCCGCTACAGCACAGGGGACCAGGTGCTTTTATTATCACTTGAGGAACTGTCATCACGGCTTGGGAATACACCTCTTCCGCAGGGATTTCTGCAGGGGCTTCCCACCGCTCTTGTCTGGGGACGCCTGCAACAACTCAACATACCGGGCGGGGACTGGATTTCCCCCCTTGAAGTCAAGGACGCCCTCTTTACAAGCCATGCAGTGGCAGAAAAAGTCACGGGCAATTTCAGGCTTGTTCAAAAAAAAGCAGGGGGCCCTGTGAAACTGACAGTCCAGCTTTCGCCCGGGGAAAAATCCAACAGGACAATACAACGCTTTTTACAGGAAGGGCTTGCAGTCCATACGCAAACACCCATACCAGTTACCCTCGCCGTCTACAGGGAATTTCCTTATGGTTTTGAACATGATTTTGAGCGAAAAAACCAGTATATTGGATCCGAATGATCAGGAACAGGAAACTGGCTGGGGTGCATCTCCTCCAGGATTGAATCCACAAGGAGGTTACGGCTTTCCTCCATGAACCTCTTGCCTATGCGCTCGCGCACAAATTCGTCGATTGCCCGTTTTTCCCATTTCTGGACCAATTCCAGATAGGGATTCTTAAACAGCAGATAATCCCGAAGATAACTGTCCGCAGTGCCATTGTCGCTTTCAGGGGAAGAAAGGTATTCCCGCAGGCGATTGCAGTCGATGGCCATGCACACCACCGGATCATAATACCTGTCGGAATAGCTTTTTTCCTCGCCGATTTTCGTCATATAGAAAAATTCATAAAAAGCCCGGTGGTTTTTATTGACGACTGCCGTGACAGTGTCGATCCCGGCATGCCACACATGGGCGAGCATACACCTGTAAAACTCGATCGGGATGGAGTGCTGACGGTAATCACCAATGACTGAGTTGTTGCATGCCTCGGCAATGCGGGTTGCCCCTTTGGCAAGCATGTCCATTTCCCGGTCAAACAGCCATCCTGAAGGAAGTCCGGCTTCTGGAATATGCGGAGCAAGCGAGATCGTCCCCACGATTCGGTGGTTTGCCCTGGCGAGAAATGTGGCAGTGGCAGCGTTGAGTTCCCAGGGACGGATCCTCATACCCATGAAATTGGGTTCTATATAGCCGTTTTCCAGGAAAATCCTGTAATTCATGCCATAAGCCAGTTTCAGCTCAAGAAATGTGGCAGCCCGGGAGAAATCAAGTCCCGATGAGCTGTCGATGAGGCCTATTTTCCGCAGAAGCGCAAGACGGTGTAGCGAACGATGATCTGTCGTTTTGCGATGATTTGAATCCAGGATATTTTTGCTGTTTACATTCGTTTTAATATACATTCTATAAGGGAATATAGCAGAAAAAAAATTTACTGTAAATCAATTTTTTTTGCATTTTACCCTGTTAGAGTTTAAAATAAGGTATATGAACGCCTTTGCATTACTCTCCCTGTTTGCATTCGTAGAATGCATAGTGATAGGCGTCTATGTATATGCCAAAGCATCGCGGGAGAAGCTCAATATTCTCTTCCTCATCACCTGTCTGGCCAACGGGATCCGGGCGTTCGTGGAATATGGCTACAGGCAGTCCGAAAGCCTCACAGCCGCGCAGTTCTGGCAATCAATCGATGTATTCTGGCCGTTCGCTTCCCTCACCCTGTTCCATTTTGTGGTTTCATACACGCAAGTCCGGGCATTTAACAGCAAGTTGATGAAAAGGGTGATATTTCCGGCCCTGTATGTTATCGCGCTCCTGCTCTCCGGGATCGAAATTTTATCCGACTTTATCACCGGACCTCCCAGGCAGGTCTACTGGGGATGGACCTATGGAGCCGGAACCATTGATTTTCTTCTCCCCTCTGCCAGCACA
>RPPD01000356.1 GCA_003818675.1 Spirochaetaceae bacterium | reverse complement strand
GAGGCTTTTCTCATGATGTTATGTGAAAAGGCAATTGGAGCAGGCATGAGTTCCGGCGTGTCCTTGCATGCAAAGCCAAACATCATTCCCTGGTCTCCCGCTCCCTGCTCCTTGTGCAGACCCTGACCCTCGGTCACACCCTGGGAAATATCTGGCGACTGCGTGTGCACTGCTGTAAGCACAGAGCAGCTGTTGCAGTCAATTCCGTACTCTGGCCTGTCATAGCCAATACTCTTAAGCTGTTCACGGGCTATTGTCTGGTAGTCTATGTCTGCACGGGTGGTTATCTCTCCGCCAATCAGCACAAGGCCCGTCGTTGTGAAGGTTTCGCAAGCAACGCGGGAATCCGGATCAGCAGCCAGGGCCGCGTCCAGCACAGCGTCAGAAATCTGGTCACAAACCTTATCGGGGTGACCTTCCCCCACACTTTCCGATGTAAAAATAAAATCTTCGCGATACGACAAAATGTCCTCCTAAAATGTTATGTTATTTTCCCTTCCGCTTGGAAGGAAAGATTCCGTCTTTCATGCAATTGAGGGTGTCATCTGTGACAAAGGGCTCTGAGCGAACGCCAAAGCTCCCTTTCTTTACCCAGATCCTTACCATGGCAAGTGATTCACCCGATTCTGCCACTATCTGGGGCAGTTCGTCCACATGCGCAATATCCTTGACGCGAAACTCGTAGAAAAATATATGCGATGAGAAAGGATCCGATATAAGAATGATCTTTTCCTTGTCATATGGATGCATCTTGGGCGTGCCCGTAAAAGCCACGTTGCCCTTGGAATAATCAGCGACCCTGGAGTATCGCGACAACTCGTGAAGCGACCCCGAAGAGAGATATTTCCTGATGCTCATCCCGCTGTTCCCCTGCCGTTCTTCATGATCGCGGGCTGGCCGGTCGCCTCGAGCACCGTCAACCAGAGTTATCCCTCAGGGTCCCGATATTTTCTGGATGAGTTGGCCAAAGAAAGCGGCAGAAGCGTGAACTCTCCGTTCCAGCGCCCCACCACAATGCCCGTATAGCCTGCCATGCTCGCGTGGACCGCGTTCTGGGCAAGCTGCATGCAGTAGATTGAATCATGGGCATTGGCCCTGACGCTCCTGACAAGATAGCTCGGGTCAATGTACTTCATGCTGATTTCCATATTCTCGCGCTTGAAATACGCACAGATCTCGTCACGCAGGAACAAGCCGATATCCTGGAGCTTGAGGTTCCCGGACTCATCCCGCTTTTGCATGGCCGGAGGAAAAAGGTCCTGGCCCGCACCCTCGGCAACCACTACAACCGCATGGTCGCGCTTGGCTACCCGCTCTTTGAGAGCGGTCAAAAATCCCTCGGGGCCCTCAAGATCAAAAGGCAGCTCGGGTATGAGGACAAAGTTGACCTCATTCAAGGCGAGCGCGGCATTTGCCGCAATAAACCCGGAGTAGCGCCCCATCACCTTCACAAGCCCTATTCCGCCCGGATACCCGATGGCCTCGGTATGGGCGGTCCTGATGGATTCAGCGCCCACGGAGAACGCGGTCTCCAACCCAAAAGTCTTCTCTATATAAGGAATGTCATTGTCTATTGTCTTGGGTATTCCCACGACCGATGTGCACATCCCGCGTTTCTTTATTTCCTTGTATATTTCCTCGGCGCCGTGCAGGGTGCCATCCCCGCCTATGGCAAACAGTATGGAAATGTTCATGCGTTCGAGGCAGGCAACGATCTCAGCCACGTCCTGTTCCCCCCTGGAGGAACCGAGAAAACTTCCTGCCATCTCGTGGATTCCCTTTACCGCATCCGGGGTGAGCTTTATGGGTTCCAGCTTGTACTTTGGAATGAAACCGCGGTAACCGTACTGTATCCCAAACACGGAATTGACTGAGTAGCTGTAATGGAGTTCCATGACCAGACTGCGGATCACATTGTTCAGGCCCGGGCAGAGTCCTCCGCATGTGACAATCGCGACGCGTGTCTTTGATGCATCAAAAAATATTTTAGGTCTGGGACCCGCCTTGATAAAGGCGGGCAGATAATTGTTCTTCTGCAGTTGTTTCTGGATTTCTGCCCGGTCCAGGTGAAGCACAACTGTCTCGTCGTCGTGCACGTAATCCGCCAAATTGTCCCCATCTTTGAAGGAAAGCCCCAAGGGTGAAGTGATTTTGGGTGTTCCGACCCTGTCTACAGCAAGATCTTTTTCAGTTAAATTCAGATTTTCCATATAGGCTTTAATCCCATTTTCTCTTTTGCTTCAAGAATGGTCCTGCCTGCGACCCCGCGGCAAACCTGTGCAGAGGTATCAAGCTGTTCACGGACCTTTTCAGGGGCAGCTCGAAGAGTATAATACATTTCGCGCATCGGGTCAAATTCCCGCATCATATGCTCATGAAGCCGCTTCTTGCAGTCAATGCATCCGATGCCCGCGGACGTGCACCCTGCATGTATTTCCTTTTTTACCTCTTCCGGTGAAAAAAGCTGGTGGTAAGACCAGATGGTGCATTTTTCAGGCGTGCCCGGATCAGTCTTCTTGATGCGGGCCGGATCTGTCCTGGCAGGCCTCAGTTTCTCCCAGATCTCCTCGGGTTTTTCAAAAATGCCGATTGCGTTGCCCTTGCTCTTGCTCATCTTGGCATCGCCGTCAAGGCCCAGAATCCTTGGAGTCTTTGTCAAAAGCGCCTGCGCTTCCGGGAATGTGTCCCCGAAGCGCTTGTTGAAATACCTTGCTATCTCACGGGTGAGTTCAACGTGCTGTACCTGGTCCTCGCCCACGGGGACCACACTGGCCTTGTACAGGAGAATGTCCGCTGCCTGGAGCACGGGGTAATCCAGGAGACCCATGTTTACATTCGCCCTGTGCTGCTTCGACTTGTCCTTGAACTGTGTCATGCGCTCAAGTTCGCCCAAAGGAGTCACGGTGTTGAAGAGCCAGGTGAGTTCTGCATGGCCCGGAACCTCTGACTGCACAAAGAGTGGCGCCTTCTTCATATCAATTCCACAGGCGACAAGCCCGCAGGCCAGGTCCATGATACATTTTTGCATTGTTTCAATGTCATATGGAATGGTTATGGCATGGTAGTCTGCAATGGAAAAATAAGAATTGTATTCAGACTGGAGCGCGACCCAGTTCTTGACCGCTCCGAAATAATTGCCCATGTGAAGTTCGCCCGTGGGCTGGATGCCTGTAAAAAGAGTTTTCAAAATACGCTCCTGACAATGTGTTGTATTCAAAATAAAAGAGGATCAGTCGATTGTCAAGGGAGAAGTACCGGCAAAGATCAGAACTTCATATTGAGTTCCAGGGTGATCCGGAGGCCAGTGATGAAAACACTCTCGTCCCGGGTTCCTCCCGGAATGGCTT
>RPPD01000355.1 GCA_003818675.1 Spirochaetaceae bacterium | reverse complement strand
GTCCGCTTCTCCCCGGTCAACAAAGTGCAGTATGAAGAAGAGCCAGACTGCCATGAAGACCAGGAATACAGATGTGATGATATAGGCTATGGGCGAGTTGTAGAAACCCTTGAGTTCCTTGGCTGTAATGGAAAATATTTTCTTGAGCATATTATTAGACTCCTTCTTTCGTGAGCTTGGTGAAGATTGCCTCAAGACTCAGTTTTTCAGGAACCATGGAGAGGATGATATGGCCTTCACGAACAGCCCAATCAAAGATTTCCTTCTCCGCTTCTTCCTCGTTTTTAAGCGCGGCCTTGACTGTCATGCGGCCGTCACCCGCTACCTCTGCGTGGATAACCTTGTCAATGCTGCGGCATGACCCAAGCGAAGCCTGGATGCCATCGGGATTCTTTACCTTTAATGTAAGCACCAGAAGCGATTCGCCGCGGAGTTCCTTGGCGATTTCCTCAGGTGTGCCCCTGGCGACAATGAGGCCTTCATTCAGGATGAGTACATTATTGCACATCGCTTCCACTTCCTGGAGGATGTGGGTGGAAAGAATGACAGTTTTTTCCTTGCCCATTTTGGAGATGAGCTCGCGTATTTCTATGATCTGGTTTGGGTCCAGTCCCGAGGTTGGTTCGTCCAGGATCAGTATTTCGGGCTTGTGGATAATGGCCTGGGCCAGACCTACGCGTTGCCTGAATCCCTTGGAGAGTTCCGAGATGTCCCTTGATATGACCTTTTCAAGTCCGCATTCAGCAGTGACCCGCTCAATCTCCGCAGCATGGTCTTCTTTTTTTATGCCGCGGGCCCCTGCTATAAACTGCAGGTATTCGCGGACATTCAGGTCTGCGTAGAGCGGGGTGCTCTCCGGCAGGTAACCAAGGATGGATTTTACCTGGACTGCCTGGTCCACAACGTCAAATCCGCCCAAAGAGGCCTGTCCCGAGGTTGGGTACATGTAGCCAGTGAGCATTTTCATGATGGTGGTCTTTCCAGCGCCGTTTGGCCCGAGGAGACCAACAATCTCACCCTTGCCTATTTCAAAACTGACGCCGCGTACAGCCTCCACCTCGCCGTACTTTTTAACCAGATTTTTCGCTTCTATCATAGATACTCCAATCCCTGCTATTTTGCACAATAACTGGTATTTTTTGCGTGCGATGTAGAATGATTTCTTACAGAAGTACTACAATATAAATTCTTGTGCTTTTGGTCAAGGTCGATTGCCGTACAAAGGTTGTGCCGGCCTCAATCCTGGTTCTGTATCTCTATGATCTGTCGCTCGCGGGTGAGAAATGAGTTGGGAAAAATTTCCTTTGCCTCGCGGAGCAAAATATCAAGTTCCTTTGAGGTGTAGCGCGGACTGTAGTGGATGAGCCCCATCGATTTCACCTCCGCGTCCTGCGCCATGGTCGCAGCCTGTTTTGCAGTGAGATGCTTTTTTTCAAGCGCGCTTTCCGCAAGCTCCTCTGTGAACATACCTTCGCAGATGAAAAGGTCGGAGTCTTTGACATTACCCGCCACTGAATCCAGGTATTGCGTGTCTGTGACAAAGCTGAATTTGGAACCGGGCCGTTTTGGGCCCATCACATCCGCGGGAAGTACCTGTTCCCCCCTGTCATTCTGCACAGGGGATCCGTTCTGCAGCTGTGACCAGAGCGGACCGCGGGCGACACCCTTTGCAAGGGCTTTTTCAGGGAAAAATATGCCGGGCCTGAGTTCCTCCTCAACGACATAACCCACGCAGGGTTTTGAGTGACGAAGAGGGAATGACCTCACTTCATAACCAGGACGGGTATGTACGGCTCCTGCACCGCCGATCTCCTCCACGATAATCTCATAGTTGATGTACATGTCCAGCACGTCAATGCTCGCCTCAATGTATTCCTTGATTCTGGGCGGGCCGTAAATGTAAAGGGGTTCCTCGCGTTCAACCTGCGATGAGAGCATGAGAATTCCAGGAAGCCCTGTCACGTGGTCGGCATGCGTGTGTGAAATAAAAATGGCGGATATTTTCTTCCATTTAAGGTTGAGTTTTTTCAGGGAGATCTGTGTGCCCTCGCCGCAGTCAAAGAGAAAGAGCTCGCCTTCGCGGCGAAGCAGCACCGAGGTGAGAAAGCGTTGGGGGAGGGGCATCATGCCCCCTGTGCCTAATACAAATACTTCAAATGCCATTATTTTTCCTAAAGGAAGCAAGTCCGCGCAAACCATACCATACATTTTAAAATTGAAAAAGGGGGAAATGTGGCAGTTCTGCCTTCCGGATCAGGTCAGCGCTGTAACTCCTGTTCTGCTGCGTTCTGGAGGCACATTGTGATAAAATCATGAATACGGTTGCGGATATCAGGCGTCATTTTATCCGGCTTGAAAAGTACAATGAAAAGATCAGAATCGTTTTTCCTGCGGTCAATTCTGATTATCTGGCCATCAAGGCTGAAACGCCCGCCGCGGAGCACTATCTGTATGTCCCGGAGCAGCTGACCAGCTTCCACCTTGGGCGGGGCTTCTGTGAATTGACCTGCAAAACCTGCAATGCTTACATCCAAGAGGCGGCCATTATAGCGTGAACCGTTGAAAAATAAATTAAACGTATCCACGCGTGGATTGCAGATGCCACGGATAAAAAGACGCTTGCCTCTTGCTTCATTGGCCTCAAGTGTCTTTAATATGATGTCCTTGCATTTTTTGATGTCTGTCTTGAGTCTGATGAATCCGCAATTGACGCCAAGCTCAAGAAGGTATTTTTCTGTGAGCGCCTTGCTCCTGTCAAAATAGGTGAAGACCCCTATGCCAGTTCCCTTTGAATCAGGATCAGACAGGATGCTCTTGATGTAGGCCTCCCATTCGTCCTCCTTGAGCCTTTCTTCTATGTTGATAAACAAAATGGTGTTTTGGTATTTCTTGAGGAGGGACTTCAGGCCAATGTGGTTATCTACAGAATAGACCTCGAATTCGTGGCGTATGAAATCTTTTATCATTTCCTTCACAAGTGCATTAGGATATAAAAAAAATACCTTGCGTCCATTGGCGGGATTGGGTGACATTCAGGGCTGCTCCTTTTCTTGGGTACTTCTAAGTATATTGCTTTTCCAGGCACTGGCAAAGACTTTTTATTGTGGAGACAAGTGGCCTTGTTTCCCCGGGAAAAAATGAGTATATTTTTATGAAATTCCCGCATGAAACCATATTTTTATCTGCCAGAAAAATTCCTGTTCTACCCCTGCAAAGGCATGGCCTGATGCCTCAGTGGAAGAAAAACCTTTACGCTCTCTGGATTTCACAGACTCTCTCTTTGGCCGGTTTTGGATTTGGATTCCCGTTCATGTCGTATTACATCCAGGAACTCGGAGTCACGTCAGATG
>RPPD01000354.1 GCA_003818675.1 Spirochaetaceae bacterium | reverse complement strand
TATCGTTTTCAAACTATTATATTGATAAACCAAAATGATGGCTTTCCCTGCGTATACTTGAAAGGGATGACCCGACATGATAGGTTACGTTGTATGTTTTTCCTTGTTCTGAAAAAAACAGCCTATTTTGTAATTGACCATTTCCGTGCCCTTCTTTTTCTCAATGCAATCATGATTCTCTCGCTTGTGATTGCAGTGTTTTTCCCCGTCCTCCTGATATTTATTCCGCTCCAGATCCGTTTCTGGGACATCCCGGTACTTTTTTTTGCAGGAGCTGCAGTGGGGCTTGCGCAGTTTTCAGTGGTCAGCGGGGCAGTGGCATTTCTTGTCCGCGGTCTTACAGAACACAAACAGCCTTCCCTGAACGGTTTTTTCACAGGCCTTAAAAAAACATGGAAAATGAATTTTGCCGCAGCGGGGCTCTTCTGGTTAGCTGTTATCTTTATCCTTGCGCTTTTCCAGTTCATGGGGCTGTTATTCGGCGTACTTGGAATACTCGCGGCAAGCATTCTTTTCTGGCTTTTTCTTTCAATCCTTTTATGCTACCAGTTTTTTCCTTCGTTCCAGCTGCGTCATTCAGGGAAATTTTTTTCCCTGTTGCGTTCACTTTTCTATTTTCACATGGACAACACATTATTCTCCCTTTTTACCCTGGGAACCAATCTCCTGATCGCGGCAGCATCTCCCCTTCTTTTATGCACAGGAATTGGAGGCGCGACAATGCTTGCTTTCACGGATATTGGACTCGGAATGAGACTCGCAAAATACGATTACCTTGAAACGCATCCCAAAGATGCGGGCAAACCTGTCCCATGGGACAAATTACTGTCAGAAGAACAAAAGCAGATGGATTCCCGCGCAATAGAAGAAATACTGCCGTGGCTGTCAGGTGTTGGTAAAACCCGCAATTCCTCACGCGGGAAAAAGGATTAAACGGAATCCAAATAGCCATCTAATGGTTGACACTAATCAGCGAAGGTATAATAATATTGACTAGCTATTTTTCAAAAGGAGGAATTAATGAAAAAACTAGCTCTTATAGCAATGACTGCGCTGCTCTTTGCCGCGTTTGTCTCCTGCCAGACGAGTGGCACTTCAACTGCAGCTGTAACTCCAAAACCCACTCCTGCACCTGTGGTTGCGGCTCCTGTATTCGACATCACCAAATCATGGACCTTTGAAGACACAACAGTATGGACTTCAAGCCTGACCGATGGCAAGGCCTATGCCGGTCTTACAGCGGTTGGATTGGGTATTGGCGTGAGCGCCATTCCTGCAGCCCAGCTTCCCAAGACAGCCCTTATCAATGGCAAAACCATTAATCTCACCCAGCGTCTGCAGCTGCCAAAATTGAGCACTCCAGCCTCCGGCGCCCTGAAGGTTCCAATGGCTGGCCCCGGCACACTCGTAATTGCCTGCCTTTCCTCGGGAAGCACGGCAGCACGCGACCTTGTCATCACAAACGGCAAGAAAGAACTTTTCAGAAAGACTCTCACCATGGTGGTGGCTTCTGAGGCGGACATTATTTCCTACACATATACTGATGCAGACCAGAAATCCGGTGACGGCAATGTATATCTGTACACTGATGATCCGGGCGGAGCCATCACACTCTATTATCTTGGTATTGCAAAGTAAACTCTTTTTTTGAATTTCTTAAGGCATCCTGTACGCAGATTACTCTGCACGGGATGCCTTTTTTTATGCAGCACGAGGCGCCAGGATTTCAATTATTGTGATCGAGACATGTCTTCCAGCGTTGAATAATCCAGCCCGCTTTCTTTGCATGCGCAAAAAGTTTTTTGTCCGGATTCACCGCCACTGCGGTACTCACTGCCTCAAGAAGCGGCAGGTCATATACTGAATCAGAATAAGCAACGCAATCCTGGAGCCGTATTTTATTGTCATCCAGATATTTCATCACCTGGATACTTTTTGAACGTCCAAATGCCAAAGGCCCGGCCACTGCTCCAGTACAATATCCCTCACGAAATTCCAGCCGCGAGCATATGGCTTCCTTGATCCCGAAAAAATCCATGATGGGTGTAATAAGAAAATCAAAGCTCGATGTGGCCAAAATGATTCTCCCCCCATCAGCCTGTATCTTGTGAAGCAACTGACTGGCATCCAGGTATAAACGTTTTTGCACATAATCCTTAAAGGTTTCCCTGCCCAATTCAAAAAGCCTTGTTTCACCTAAACCCTTAAAAAGCGGAAGCTTTGCGGCAACATTTTCAATATTCAATATGCCTCGTTTGTATTGTAACAGGAAAAAAGGTATTTTCAGAAGATCAAAAACCGAAAAGCAACCAGCTGCAATCCCTTTCCGGATGAAGCACAAGCCTGTACTGGAGCGCATTAGAGTATGATCAACGTCAAAAATATGTGCTTTCATGACTTCTCCAAAATATTATTGTCATGACTTTTATACACCCCACGATACGCTTCGGGAAGCAAAAGCGACAGATGCTCCATGAGTCTGTCCGTGCACGCGTCTTTTGTAAGTTTCTGACCGCCCCATTCCCTGATATCAATCAGTTCGCCCGCCCGGAATGTGATCCTTGTCTTTCGCAGATGTGTTATATTTTTCCAGAACTTTTCCCCGCCATAATGGGCCATTGTGAATACAGGAGACCCTGAAAGCCTGGCCAGTACGACAGCACCAATCTGGCCTTTCCGCAGCTCCCCGGTCTTTGTCCTGGTACCTTCTGGAGCCAGGCAGATAATGCCACCTTTTTTAAGTACATCCATAGATTTTCGTATTGTTTCTATTCCAGGATTATCACGGTCAACCTCAATGGCACTCCAAAGACGGGCCAGTGGCCCCAAAACGGGATTGGAAAAAGTTGCTTTTTTAATTACACCGAAAATTTTTCTGGGTTGCATCCAGAGATATAAAACTGGAACTTCAAGAAAATTGATATGATTCACAATGATGATGAGCGGCCCCTTTCCAGGTACATTTCTGATTTCATCATCATCAATATTGCATAGAAAACAGATTACTTTACGCAGGATTGCATTTACAACTGCCTCAATTGTTTTCAAACAGAAGGCTCCGGACCCAGATATGTCAAAATACCAGGACAGCATTCTGCAGCAAGTTCTTTGCCGTCCAGACAGATAGTCTCCCCATCCGCGTGGCAGACCAGACCGCCCTTCTGTGCCCGAATATTCAGTTTGGTGCTTTTAAACATATGAATCCATTTCAAACCCTTCTGCTCACCTTTGATGTATTTCATTATTGTTCGGATCATTTTAATTCTACCGATATGGTCGCATACACATACATCAAGAAGGCCGTCCTGCACACTACTCTCAGGGGCCATGAAAAACAATCCACCCATGCGGCGTCCGTTCATGATGGAG
>RPPD01000353.1 GCA_003818675.1 Spirochaetaceae bacterium | reverse complement strand
CATTATCCTCGGATTAATTGCGGATATCGGTGTGGACGGCGCCACATATTCGGCACTTGAGTTTGGGGGCAGCGCAATCGCGTCTCTTTCGCAGGACGCCCGCTTTACTATCGCGAACATGTCTGTGGAGGCAGGCGCCAAGGCAGGGCTGTTTGCTGTGGATAATATTACCTGTGAATATATTAGTGCAAGACCAGGCTCAAAGAATTTCAACAGCGGTTCGGACTGTAAGTCGGCGGCTAAAAGATTTTCTCCTGATGATGGCGCCGCATATTCACTCGTTTTGAATTACAATGCAAATGCACTTGTTCCTGTCGTAGCCTGCCCGTACAACCTGGACAATGTCAAACCCGCGGCAGAGCTCTCGGATGTAAAACTGGACCAGATATTCCTGGGCTCATGCACAAACGGCAGGCTTGAGGATCTGGCAGTGGCGGCAAAAATACTTGTCGGGAAAAAAGTGGCTTCCAATGTGCGTCTTCTTGTTGTGCCCGCCTCGCGCGGTGTCTATCTGGAAGCGACAAGGCGCGGATACATAAAAATTCTTGTGGATGCGGGGGCCCAGGTAGGGCATCCTGCGTGCAGCCTCTGCGCGGGAAGGAGTGGCGGCATACTGGAAAACTCAGACAGAATTCTATCAACCAACAACAGAAACTTTCACGGACGTATGGGAGGGGAAAACACGGAAATCTATATTGCATCTCCAGCAGTTGCAGCGGCTAGCGCTGTTACAGGGAGAATCACAGATCCAGGGTCAGAATACTGACTGCGTGTCAGAATACTGACTACGGGTCAGCCCGTCAGTACAAATAAAAAGCATATACTATATATTTATACCTCACATTATCTTCACTGTAACAGGATAGGATTTGCGGCAAATGAATCTTTACAGGAGGTACATATGAAAAAGATACTTGCTATTTCGCCTGTCAACTCCATAAGGAGGGGAATACCGACGCCCAGTGCAGACATCGGTATTGTATGATACGTTGGAATCCCGAAAACAGCGGGGTGATTCCGGGTCTCGCGCAGTCATGGCAGGTCAACGCGGACGCAACTGTCTTTACAATCCAATTGAGAAAAGGAATCAGATGGTCGGATGGAATTCCCTTTACAGCGGATGATCTCGTTTTTTATGTCAATGATGTCGCAAAAAACCCGCAACTTCCCAAGGCGCCTGTGTTTTTGAGCGGAAGCGGGAGCTGGTCTATGGAAAAAATGGATGATTACACATTCAAGTTTCAATTCGAAAAAACGAACGCTTTGTTCGAGGAAAAGGTGGCGGCCGGCTATCAATTCCAGATTTATCCCGCCCACTATGTCAAACAGTTCCATTTCAAATATAACCCGGATGCGGACAGGCTTGCCAGGGCAGCGGGTTTCCAGGACTGGGCGGCAATATTCAAGGCGAAAACCGAACCATGGGGCAACCCGGAATGCCCGGTACTCAGCGCATGGGTGCCGAAAACTCCCCTGCAGGGCTCGCCGCAGGTAATCTTCGAGCGCAATCCCTATTACTGGAAAATAGATCCTGCCGGCAATCAATTGCCCTATATCGACCGGATTGTTTTTTACAACTTCATGAATCCGGAATCCGTGATACAGAAAACGATAAATGGAGAAATTGATTTTATGGACCGGCCCCTTGTCGCGACAGTCAAGAACAAATCTGCGTTTGAGGCAAACCAGACAAAAGGAAATTATAGGCTGAACACGATAACCGATCCAACATCCAATTGGATGGCGATAGGATTGAATCAAACGATAGATGATCCTGAGCTGCGCAAGTTGTTCCAGAACAAGCAATTCAGAATCGGGCTCTCTTATGCCATCAACCGTCCGGAGATCATCATTGCCGGCGCAACGGGTGGGTGGACCAATGTGATGTTGAATCCTTCAATGCACATCCCGGCAGAAGATTCCACCTGGGGGGTCGCCTGGTACAATTGGTATGCCAATACTGGTGATGGAGAAAAGCAGGAGCCGGTTGAATGGGTGAAACAGGTTTTTGCCCTGCCGGCATCAGGGTATGGCATTGTCAGCAACAGGCTGCGCAATGTTCCGGCTTTATATCAGGGCGGATGCACCTACGCCCAGCCCGGCGCCAGCAACATGCCCCAATTTTTCCTGAAATAGGTTACAGCGGACAAGGGGGATCTCCCCTTGTCCTTTTTTATTGCATCAGGAAACAGTTTTTAGAAACAGCTTCATCGAGTTTATTAAACACTTGTTTGAAGCTGTAAAATACATTATTTCAAGCCTGTGCTTCCCCATTCAGGAGAGTGCAGCTATTTCCTTTTCAAGACGCGCGGAATAATCCTTTATGAAAGAATCATCTTCCGTCTTCAGGTGGACTGATGTGTAGTCATCTATTATTTTTTCACCGCGCTTGTCGTCCCTGGACTTTGATGAAAGAAGCATGCGTTGAATTTCTTTCTTCTGGTGTTTCAGGTTTTGTAATAGAAGTGTTGAGTCGGCTATCTCTTCATTGTGTGCAAATATCTGCACGGCAATTTCATGCGGTATTGTGCCGGTTTTCCCGGAACTTTTTCCCAATTCAGCAAATGCCTTGGGATTGTCCTTCAACAGTGCAAAAAGAGTCTCGCGGCAAAAATAGTCGCAGTAAAAAGAGTAGGCAGTGATTCCCGCGATACGGTTTTCTTCTGTGAGGAAGTTTTTCCCGAGCCCGGGGATTTCTTTGTCTGTATAGAACTCTTTTCCTGAAGCAGATTCAAGGAGTGTTTTTGCCTTGTGCGCAAGGAGAACAAGATCAGGCCGCCATGGTGAAAAATCAAATGAAACCCGGCGTGCTTTGTTTCTCTTTACGTATTTGTCAGAATTGCGGAGGAGCGAGTAGATGTTTTCTGAAATAATCCAGCCGGGAAATATTTCATTAAAGGCCGGCGGGATTCCCTTGATTGTGCGCGATGGCGAGTTGACAAGCGAAAACGGAAACAGGAGTTTCTGTGCGAGCATGGTCACGCTCGTGGCAATAATTGAATATGGTGCCTCGCGCAGATTTGCAGGAAACTTTACTGAAGAGCTTAAACCGAAGAAGGTACCCTCGCCGGGAAAAATCTCCTGGTCTGCGAGCTTGCCTGTGTGGTTTGAGCCAATGTTTGCGCCATATGCAATGTTGCCCCTTCCCTCAGGCCACCAGGCCGCTATCAATAAAGCCTGGTGGTGAAAGCCCACGAATGGACCGACAAATGACGCGGTTACCTCACCCTCAGCAACGTGTGTATTGGGTCCTATGAAGGACTCTGTGATTTTACCATGCCTGCTGGCGCCGGAATATTCGGCAAGGAAGGAATGGTCCACAATGGCCTGGGTATCCACATGCGAGCCATACTGCAAAACCGAGTTTCTGATG
>RPPD01000352.1 GCA_003818675.1 Spirochaetaceae bacterium | reverse complement strand
TCCCGGTTTTCCAGTTACCTGGAATCTGTCACCATTGTCAATAAATTCCTGCGCTGTGGTTTGTGCAAAAACCGATGAAGCGCAGAGTAAAAAGCCCGCCACTTTAAATAACGCGATTATTGTTTTCATGCTATAAATATAGCGCGCAGACCATTTTTCATCCAATTTTATCCGGCCATCAGGCTGTCCTGTTGTGAATCACAGCCGAATAAGCCGCCGCAATACCTGCACCACCCGGTTATACCATTTCCCCGAAAGTTTAATAGCGTGGTGCGGGCAAGAATAGAAGCAATGATAGCAGTGCAGGCAGGCGCGCTCGTTGAATAATGGTTTGTTTGACATGGCGATGGCGCCAACAGCACACTCCCTCGCACAGATCCCGCACGAGTCGCATCGCCTGGCGACTAACCTCGGGCTCACAGCCATGATTTTATAGAGCGTGTTTTTATTCTTTTCCTGTTCCGGAGAGATCACAGGTTTTTTAAAATCAAACACAGGCAGTTCTGCCAGGCTTGAAAAATCGCCCTTGATCTCTATATCTTCCCGCGATGGCATTAAACCGCGTTCGATGGCCGCGGCATTGGTCGGGATCCCGGCCGGATCATAACCTGCAATCGAGCCTGCCGCAAAGTCCAGGGCGAATGGATCTTTGGCCATGATAATCAGCCCAGTGTGCCTGGGCCTGCCCATTGCCGTGGGACCCGGGCCCTCAAGCCCCCAAACCGCGTCCATAATGTGAAGCCCGGGCCGCACGGTCTGTACGATGTCGCACATCTTGTGCGCAAGGCACAGGTGTCCCATGCCATTTAAAAAGTGGTATTCGTATTTTGCGCCCCCGGGCACCAGACCGAAGAGGTTCTTCACAGCTCCGGAAAAGTACATGGCCATGTGCGTCTTGAGCTTTGGCAGATTCACGATGAGGTCGTACTCGCGTATGTCTGCAGGCAGGAGTATCTCGGGCAGCACCCTGTTTGAAGGTTCTTTAAAAAGCGCCAGAGCGTGTTTTTCAAAAGCGCGCGTGGGAATATCATACTTGTCCGCAACGCGCTGGATTCCAGAAGTCCGGAATCCCATTTCAGTAAAACCCTTTTCATAAAACGCGGAGGATTCTCCGATTACCACAGCCGCGTTCCTCTTTTTGAGAACACGCACAACTGCTTCGACCACACCGGGATGCGTGGTGGTGCACTGCGATGGATAATTCTGCGAGATGATGTTGGGCTTGAGCAGAATTCGTTTGCTTTCCTGAATCCCCAAGCCTAGAATCTCAAGCCCGCGTTCAACTGTCTGTTCAATGCGGTCCACATCGTACCCTGGCACATTAAATATGCAGACTGTGCTCTTCATGACTCACCCGTTTTTTTCTTTCGTAAAAGCATGGCAGAAACATGCGTCGGCGCATAAAGAAGGCTGAACGTCACCAGTGCTATCCCCTCGCACGAGACCAGATACCAGGGCCAGGGACCGAGAAAATCCAGGATCGAGGCAGAACCCGGCTTGTGCAGCAGGAACATGTAATTGCTGCCGAGCATCAGGTCAAAGGCAAGCACTCCCGCGCCGATCAGGGTCAGGTACAGCATTGAGCGCAAAACAGAATAAAAAGTGAACTTTCTGTTTTCAATAAAAACATAATATAGAGCTGTCAATATCACACACCCATGCTCGGCAAAAAAGAAGAAATAGCCGAAATGTGGAAATCCGTATCCAAGCGCCGGGGTCGCAAGCGCCTGTAAAGCCCCGCCAATTCCAATAAAATACATTATCTCGACAAGCGGCTGGCTTGGAAAAACAAAGACGAAAAATACAAGAACGAATTTCAGATCACACAGATGCAGCGGAAGCTAATACCGGAGATCAAACATGCCATTTACAAGGAGCCAGATGAGGTTTGTCAGAAAAAAAAGAAGAGTGATAGCAGGCATGACAATGGATACTGTTTTTTTGAATGCGGGGATTTCACACAGTCTGCACCTGAAAATGAAGAGCAGAAATGCTACTGTCACCATAACAATAACGGGGACAAAATGCCCCATCGTGAACGGGATAAAATCCGGAGCACATATTGAAAACAAATCATTCATTGGCGGAAACAGACGCACCGGCTTCCTGGTCATTCAGGAAATCCCTGTAGACCCTGAAGTGCGCGGTATCGCGGTACTTCATGCTCGACACGGGCACTGCATCAAAATTAAGGATGTCAGCGCCCGGACAGGATAAAAGAATTGGAGAGTGCGACGCGATGACAAACTGCGCCTGTCCGATCTTTACAGCCCTGGTGAGCACATCCAGAAGCGCAAACTGTGTTTTTGGTGAAAGCGCCGCCTCAGGTTCATCCAGAAGATATATGCCTGGAATCGTAAACCTCGAGCTGAAAAATGACATCAGGGACTGGCCATGTGATTGCGTCATGAGTGATTTGCCGCCAAAATATTCCAGCACCCCAGGGTCCATGCTCGCCCACTCGTCCAGAATGCGGGAAAAATTCTTGAAAATATCAGCGGCAAAAAAAGAACCCGGGACCCTGCCGTCTTTCCAGCTCACGGCAAGAAACTGGTACAGGGAGGTTTCATACGGATTAAATGAAGCACGTGCCCTCGTGTCACCCTGCCAGATGTAGATTCCGCAGGCCCGGGCCAGGGCCTCCAGCAGCGTGGACTTGCCTGAACCATTCTCCCCAACAAAAAACGTGACTGGTGAAACAAAATTTATTCCATCGGTCTTCTGAAAGAGCTCCAGGCAAAAAGGGTATTCATTAATAACCGGAAACCGGGCGTTATTGATGGCTACATGATTTACATGCATGACAAAAGATTATCAGAGACTAACCCATAGGACAAGCCTGGCATGACAGCTTGAAAATTAACAGGGAAACACCTATAGTAAGAAGAGGTATTTCAAGCTCACAGTGGATACATATAAAAGCAGGAGGACAACAGACCATGAAAATATTCGAATTCCATTTGCCAAGAAAGACATGCTGCCTGATACTCCTGTTTTTGTTCCTCCTTCCTTCCCTGGCGTTTTCGAGGGACTGGTATATTTCTCCAACTGGTGCTGGCAAAAAAGGCACCATGGAAGAACCAGCGGGTGACCTGGCATATATCACATCATCGCTTGCTCCCGGCGATGTGATTAAAATAGCCGAAGGTACATACTTTGGACGCGGAGAAAACGGTGCGGATGTCATTACCGTGCCGGTTAAAATAATAGGCGGCTATTCATCTGATTTTTCCAAGCGTGATCCATGGGGCGCATATCAAACGGTTTTTTCCGGCAACAATCTGACAAAAAACTTCCAGAACCTGCCACGCATTTCTATTGATCTGTCCAAATACACGCAGGCCCAGATGCCGGAAATTGTCATTGACGGGATAAT
>RPPD01000351.1 GCA_003818675.1 Spirochaetaceae bacterium | reverse complement strand
TACTTTTCCTCTCGGGCAAAATGACCAGGCCGATCCTGGAGCTCGCTGATGTCGCGCGGAAGATCGCGTGGATGGATTTCACATCGCGCTACACCGGAAAACGGGAGGATGAAATCGGCGTACTGGGCACGAGCATCAATACCATTTCCGAGGAACTCTCCCGCACGATTACAGATCTCAAACAGGCAAACGAGGAAATAAAAAACCAGATGGCTGTCCAGAAAAAGTTCATGGCGAGCGTCTCGCACGAGTTCAAGACTCCGGTGGCGCTCATCAGGGGATACGCAGAGGCCCTGACAATCAAGGGAGACACGGCCACATCCGCCCAGATCATCATCAGGGAGGCGGACCGACTCGACCGGCTGGTCTCGGACATAATGGCCGTGATTAAAATGGAAACGCATGTGCTCCCGATTGAAGTCCGCATGCAGGAACTTGGACCCTTCCTGGCCGGTGTCGCATCCAGATTCGAAACCCAGGCACTGGAGAAAAAGGCGAAGCTCCGCATTACCGCGGATCCGGCGATCGAGATTGAAATCGATTCCGACCGGATGACCCAGGTGATGGACAACCTGCTTTCCAATGCCATCCGCTTTGTTCCCGAAAACGGCAAAATCATGATTCGGGCGAGCAAGTCAGAACAGCAGGTCAGGATTGAGGTGGAGAACGAGGGCGATCCGATTCCGGAAGAACACATCGCCAATCTCTTCACGCCCTTCTACCGCGTGGACGACTCGCGTTCCAGGAAAAGCGGAGGCACCGGCCTCGGGCTCGCAGTGGCCAAGGGCATTGTTACAGCCCATAACGGAACATGCGGTGTCAACAATACTTCCACCGGCGTATGCTTCTGGCTGGAGATACCGATGCACAGTGATAAATAAAATCCGGCTAAATTAACCGCAGATTCCCGCGTACACAGATGTGCACTGATGAATCCTTGGGAGATGAACAGGATTCTATATCCAAATCCAGTCATGTTCATCTTTTATCTTGTCCATCCTGTTGATCCTGTCAAAATATGTCTTTCTTCAGCCCTTCTACAGAAGCCCGTCCACCTTTTCAAGATTGACCAGTTCCTCATAGATATCCGCCTGCGACCTGGACAGCACGGATTGACATGCTGTTTCCGCGGCCATCCCATCCCTCACCGCGACAAGCACCTGCTTGATTTTTTCCAGCCCGTCCTGTTTTGCGAGCATTCCGACAACCAGAAAGGCCTGATGGTAAATAAGCGATGAGGTCGAGCCGGTATTCAGGCCCGTCCACTGGCTTTCGGCGCAGATCCGGTCGAGCGAAATAAATCGATCCCGGTTTTGCGATAGAAACGCGTTGTACTCATTTATCTTGGCGGTTACAGCGGAATCGGGAGAGGCTTGCTTCCAGAACAGGTAACTCATGTATTCCCCAAGGCCCTCGTCCAGCCATTTAATTCGCTGGTAGGCTGATCCTGATACCGCTTCCACATACATGTGCATGGTCTCGTGTGCGATGGTCCGCAGGTCCAGGGTAATTGGAACATGGAACAGTCCCTTCAGGGGACGCGGAGCACCGCTTCTGGCAAACCTCCGGGCGCTTTCATACGATAATCCGCCGCAGGCGACAAGGCCGTGCACAAGATCTTCCTGCGTGTGGTAGACATAGACCGTAAACTTGCGCAATTCAGTGTCTGCGAAGTTTGTCCGGTAAAAAGCCATTACATTCGAGATCGTATCTGAAATTCTTTTTGCCTGAATGTAATCAATGTCGTAATACTTTATTGCAAAACCGGCCTTCTCTTCGCTTAAAAATGCCCCATAGGAAGAAGGCACCGCGATGCCGACTGACGCGCAGCCGGAAAAGCAAAACGAGAAAAAGGCAATCGATATAATCGCCGTCGCAATCCGGCAGGCAATATCGCGCATACAAACTCCTCCATTCCTATTTCCAAGGATTATAGTGAAATATTGTTTCTCTGCAAGGCAGCACATGATTCGTTCCTGCCGGCTGCTTGCCATACATAAGCAAACGGGAATAATATTGCACTGGAGGGCATCCCATGAAAAGAATCATTTTCCTCATAGCCATGATTGCGGCGTTTGTACCGCTATACGCACAGGACTTTCAGACAAAGGCGTTGAACTCGCCGGACCAGACCCTGCCCGTATTTTTTGAAGCGCTCCGGGCAAAAATGCCCTTTGCGCTCGGCTTTACGGACAAGGTGACGGATCCTGTCGCGTGGAGAACGGCGGGTCTTGCCAAGGCGCGCGAGATCATGCTGCCATGGGAGGACAACACGGCCTTCGACATGAAGGTCACAGACCAGGTTGACCGCGGGACATACACTGCGAAAAAGGTTGTCTTCAACCTCACGGCCGAGAGCCGCGTCCTGGGCCTGCTTCTTGTTCCAAAGGGCGCGGGCCCCTTCCCTGCCGCGCTGATGCTCCATGACCACGGCGGAAAGTTTGACATCGGCAAGGAAAAAATGATTGAGACCTGGGCCGATGACGCGCGCATTCAGTCCTCAAAGGCCTGGAGCCAGAAATATTTCAGCGGGCTGTTTCCCGGTGACGAGCTGGCCAAGCGCGGCTATGTCGTTCTCTGCGTGGACGCACTGGGATGGGGTGACCGCTCGGTACCGGGATACCGGGGAGATTCCCAGCAGGCACTCGCCTCCAATCTTTTCAACCTCGGCGTCTCATACGCGGGCATTATCGCCCTTGAGGATCTACGCGCGGCGAAATTCCTCAGCAGTTTGCCGGAGGTTGATAAAAAACGCGTCGCAGCGGTCGGCTTTTCCATGGGCGCGTTCCGCGCATGGCAGGCGGCAGCGCTCTCGCCTGACATCACGGCAGCCATCGCTGAAAACTGGATGGCGACAATGCAGGGGCCCATGGTACCCGGCAACAACCAGCTCAAGGGCCAGTCAGCATTCACAATGCTTCACCCTTTCATCGCCAGGTACCTGGATTATCCGGACGTCGCCGGGTTGGCCGCGCCCAAGCCCATGCTCCTGTATGCGGGCAGCGCTGATACTCTGTTCCCGGCAGCATCCGCCGCCGAGGCTTTTGCCAAAATGGCGAAGATATGGAGGGCATTCGGCGCCGCTGACAAGCTTGAGACCAGAATCTGGGAAAACGGCGGCCACACCTTTCTGAAAGAACAGCAGGATGCGGCATATTCCTGGCTGGACAGGCAGTTCAAGAAATGAGAACAACCCGCATGGAAAGCGGATTATTCAAACCGGCCGCGATTTTTGACATTTCCGTAAAATCACAGCCGGTTTTTTGACTGGATAGATCAGGGAAGAACAATTTCCTTGGTGGCCTGCCCGGAAAGAACGCAGGCCGCGGTCACGGAAATCTTGTCGCCCTTGGCGGCGAGCAATTTGTAGGTGAGTGTTTCACCAT
>RPPD01000350.1 GCA_003818675.1 Spirochaetaceae bacterium | reverse complement strand
CGCGGCTGCCCGCTCGAGCCTGACCCTCGCCTCGATTCCATATTTCTGGGATTCCGAGAGCCAGTCGAAAAAGGAGAGATGCTCGTAGAAATTAAAGTTGTTGGTGGCAAGGTAGCGTCCCAGAAGCGTGGCATGCGTAGTAAAGACCATGGAGACAGGCACTTTTTCCCGCCTGAGTTCAGGGATGCCGGCTCCTGCCATCCATTCGTGGAAATGGGCTGTTACAGTCAGGTTTTCTCCGCCAGCTTGCGTAAGGGATTTAAGGAAAAGGTAAGACAGCATTCCAAAGGCAAATGCCTGGTTCGCAAGATCATCAGAATCAGGTATGGATATTTTATAATGGTCCCAAAGGAAATATTTCCAGTCGTGCAATTTGGATTGGACAGATTTTGGATTTACAAGCACTACTTGAGGATTGCCCGTGACAAGCCAGCGTCCAAAATGGACTTCAAATCCGTCCTTTGCCAGACTGTCTGCGGCGATGGCAAAAGGATTGTCCTTGTCCTGTATTTCCTCGAACTCGCCCATTGCATGCTCAGGTACAAATGGCCCAAACAGGCAATACCCGTTTTTCCACTTTTCCGTCACTGCTGGTACTTTGGAGCGTATGACCGTATAAATACCGCCAACCTGGTTGCAAACCTCCCAGGAGACCTCTACGAGCGCCTGTGCCTGATTTAAAGGCATGGTCTCCTGCCCGCTGATTTTTGCAGTTTTGCTTGTTTTATTTGACTTTAGCCTGCGTGGCATTCTTCCCCCAATTGTTTCTAAGGTTATAACATTTATGGCCAGTTTGCAAAGTGGCGATCTTGCTTTACCCTGATTTTAACAGTATATTTCCGCCATACCCATGATGCAATGGAAGTTATTTCATGATTGACCTTCACACACATTCATCCCATTCTGACGGAAGTCATACACCCGAACAGCTGATTGATCATGCCCATGCCAAAAAACTTACAGCAATTGCACTGACAGATCATGACTGCATTTCAGGGAATCCTCTTGCAGCCAAACGTGCTTCGGAACTTGGTCTGCTTTTCATTCCCGGCGTGGAACTTGAAATAACCTTTTCAGGCGGCGAGTTTCACCTCCTCGGACTTGACCTGCGCAAACCTGAAACAGGCATTGCTTGCAGGATAGGCCTGCTGCAAAAAAACAGGCTTGAGAGAAACCACAAGATAATCAGAAGGATGAACAAGGAAGGAATAGCTTGTACATTCGAGGATGTCCAAAAGCTTGCAGGAGGAGGCCTTGTATCGAGGCTCCATTTTGCCAAATTTCTCATCCAGCGTAAAATCGTTAAGACCGTAAAAGACGCTTTTGGCCAGTATCTTTCCAGTGGCCGTCCATATTATGAGGCAAAGGAGGCCATGCCCCTTGATGAGGCAATCAAACTCATACATGATGCGGGCGGGAAAGCCGTGATTGCCCACCCCTTTTCCCTCAGAATGGGCTTCCATAACCTATGCGACTACCTTCTTGCATGTAAAAAACCTGGAATGGACGGTATTGAGGCATGGCATTTTGAGTACGGAATTTCCCAGTGCAGGCGCATGGAGGAGTTCGCCAGGGCAAACGGCTTTATTGTAACAGCTGGCTCAGATTTCCACGGAGATAATGTCAAACACCGCAAAATCGGGTACACAGCAGGCGAGACTCCCATAGATGAGAAATACCTCGCCTGGTATCACGCCGGGCTGTAAGTATTGCAGGAAGACTCCCTTTCCGTTACATTGAATGCAGAACAACATTAAAGCTGCACGAGGTAAACAGCTTGTTTTTTATTGACAGCATTGGCAGTAATGTCCGTAAACGCCTCTCAAATATCTTTTACGCACTGGGATTTTTCTTCAAGGTGCTTAAAGAGACAATACTCATTGGCAGGCAGAAACAGGTTGGTTTCAAAGTCCTGGTCATGCAGATCTACTTCACGGGTGTGGAGGCGATCAATATCATTTCGCTTCTGGCCCTGGGGCTTGGAGCCGTGATCATCATCCAGGGACTGACCATACTCATGCAATACTCACAGACCAAATTTATCTATGTTATCCTGATCATGGTCATAACACGTGAACTGGGACCCATACTGACCGCATTCATCATTATCGCACGCTCCGGTACAGCTATTGCCACAGAAATCGGCAACATGGTCGTTTCACATGAAATCGAGGCGTATACAGCGGTTGGCATAAATCCCATTTCATACCTTGTTGTGCCGCGCTTTCTGGGTGTCACCATTTCCCTTATAATCCTCACACTTTATTTTAATTATTTTGGCCTTTTCGCTTCTTTTTTAGTCACACAGTTGTTCACAACGACTCCCTTCGATGAGTATGTCCAGAATATCCTCTCAGAACTTTCATTAGCTGCCATATTTTCATCTTTGGTAAAAAGCCTGGCCTTTGGCATGATTATTTCGATAGTTTCCTGCTATCAGGGATTCAAAGTTAAATACGCCTCTACAGAGATCCCTCAGGTGGTCATAAAAGCCGTGGTGCAGAGTTTTGCCCTGTGTATAGTCGCAGACGTGCTCTTGGTGGCGCTATTTCAACCGTTTCAATAGGAAGTATATGGTGGCATCCATCCTGGAACTAAAAAATGCGGTCCTTAACTCCAACGAATACACAGTATTGGATGACATTTCCATTTCAATACCGGAAGGCAAGTGTACAGTGCTTACAGGCCATTCAGGCTGCGGCAAAAGCACGCTTTTAAAGGTACTGGCAGGAATCATCATACCTGACAGTGGTGAGCTTTTCTACGAGGGCAAAAACCTCCACATGCTTCCAGAAAAGGAAATACTTGGCTTTAAGAAAAAGAGCGGATTTGCATTCCAGAACTCCGCGCTCTGGTCCAACAAGAGCATAAGGGAGAACCTTAGCCTGCCCTTGCGTTTTCATTTTCCCGAACTATCACAAAAGGTGGTGCAGGAGAAAGTAACTTCCTCTCTCAGTTTTGTTAATTTGCTGGATTCAATTGACCTGCGTCCTGCAGAATTGTCGATAGGTGAACAAAAACTTGTATCCATGATGAGGGCACTAATAACAGAACCCGCCGTTATTTTCATGGATGATCCCACTGTATCCATTGACCAGGAGATGAGAAAAAAAATCATCTCCCTCATCCGCGACGAAAAGCAGAAAGGAAGAACCATTTTAATCGTCACCCATGACACGGAAATAATCAGCAAATTCTGCGACTGGCTCGTGTTTCTTAAATCAGGAAAGGTAATCACTGTCGGGACCCTTGAAGAAATCAAGCAAAATCCATCCCTGGAGATACGCAACATTCTCGCTTCTGTTTTTGAGAGTGCCTCCAGCTACGACAGGGATATTCTGTATCTTTTGAATCCATGAGTTGGTTGTAACAATGCAAATGCTGTATTATGATAT
>RPPD01000349.1 GCA_003818675.1 Spirochaetaceae bacterium | reverse complement strand
CCGGTACGGGAATGGCCCGGTTTATGAGATAGATGTTACAAAAAAGGACATTGCATCGTCTATTGGAACCAATCCAGAAACCCTGTCCAGGTTGATAAACAGGCTGGAAAAGGAAAATAAGCTGTCATGGGAGGGGAAAAGACTCCTGCTGCACTGAGGGTACACTTTTGGGACACCTTAGGTTCATTTCCTGTATCGTAAACGTAATCTGTCAAGAATACCCATAAGATCAAGCCCGCTTAAGGTCTTTTCCGGATAAAAATTGGTACCATCAGGAAGTTCCATGATTTCCCGTTCAACAAGTACAAACGCTGCGTCAAAGAAATAATCAGATACAGCTACATCCGCTATGGGGCTCCTGCGTCCAGAGTCACGATATTTTTCACCAGCACGCGTCAAAAGAATTGGATCATTCTCGAGTGAAACCACTACGTGAAGCAAAAGGTAAGCGATATCCTTCCGTAAAATGGGAGATTCAAGCAAGAGATTAGAGTTTTGAAAGTAGTTGTGCTCATAAAGACTGATCAAAAGTTCTTTTGCAGGGATATCCTTGCGGGATGTGACAGGATCAAGATATGAAGTATTGGCGATAATTGTCGTAATTGTCTGCTCAATATTCAAAACTCCCACACGGGTTATTGCAGTCAGGTCCTTCGGCTGAGCTGGCTGTCCCATGAATTGAAATGCCGTGTCCCTGTTTTGCTGGTAATAGATTCGGTATCGGATCGGCAAGATCCTTAAGGCTTCATCATACATGGCTACGGCCTGTTTGTAATTATCCTGTGAAAAATAAAGTTCAGCCAGGAAAACTGCAATAAATGTATGAGATTCCGATTTCCCGTAGCCTTCCTCAAGTATTTTTATTTTTGTTGCAGGATCCTTCTCGATAATACATTTGGTCAGAAAAAGCCGTTCACCCTCAGGGTCAGCCTGAGCACTTATAGCAAGTTGCTCTGCTGATAAGGCCTGCTTTCCCCTGTAAAAATACAATTCTGCATTCATGGCGAGAAGTTTTCCCTTCAGGGCTTTGGACAAAATAGGTGTGGCAAGCATTTCAGATATGCTCTTTTCAATTTTATCCAACTGTGAAGGATCATCTTCATTCCAGTAAATGAGGAATGCGCCTTCTATGTCCTCGATTTTTTTAAGTTCCTCTTCAGATAGTGAATTGATATAAATATCAGTAACCGATGAGCAAGCCGTGAAAAGCAAGGCGGCAAGGATAATATAAAAGCAGTTTTTCATTACAGCATTCCTCGGTAATAGTTTATTTGGCGAGATCATAGAAATAAATCTTGTCGTCAAATCCAGCAACAATCATTTCAGGCCATGCGTCATTATCCAGGTTTGTAAAAGCAGGCTTTCTGCCTCCAGTGACAGGAAATCCCGGGAGCATCTCAAGCTTGCTGTCCAGCCCGATAATATAATTTCTGGCGCCATATATGAATAGTTCATCTGTTCCGTCCCGGTCAATGTCATATGCGAGCATTTTTGATTTTCTGTCACCGGCGTTTTCAATCATTTTCTGTTTAAGTTGTTCACCGTTCTGATTAACGATTGTCATGAGACCGGATTCAGACAACATGACAATGGCGTGAGAGTCTCGTTGGTTTAGTGACATCATGACGGGATTTGTATAATATGAACCGTAGACGGAAAAGGGGAATCCTCCTGTGGATTTGCCTGAGGTATCCCATACATCAATTCTGCCTGACTGTGACAGGAATATAACCCGTGTTTGTCCTGTACTGTTCTGTTCAATAACTGGAGAAGAATATGAAACACCGCCGCCAGCAACAGGCCAGCCAGGTAGTGTACGTCCGTTGCTATCAGCAAGAAATACCTCCGCCTCAAGGCTCTTTGGATAATAGGCATACAATCCGCCAGAATATGATGGTGGAGCGAGGACTTCACTCTCTAGACCTTTAACAAGTATGGTTGTACTTCCTTTCTGGGCGTTTAGAAGCACCAACGCCTTGTCATTTCTTGAATAGAGGAGAAACTGGTCTGCAACTGAAACAGGTATAAATGAGTTCTTGAATTCAGTATGGAGAGGAAAGGGAGCGATAGACTTTCCTTCACCGTTTGATTTTATTATGGTTCCAGACACCGAGTACACAAGGATGTCATTATAACCTGTTTGGGCGTTTGGAATTGCCATAATATGACTGTCATTTTCAACTGGAAGAGTCCTTAAAGCACTTGTTGTCAATTCCTGCATTACAAGGTTGTGATTATTGTCTATGTAAACGAATTCTCCGATAGAGGAACCGCGAACATTTTCAAAGAGCACATCAGTTGAAGCCCCACGGCTCAAGGCGACTGGAGGGAATCCGTGTAATGCAATTGTCTTGTTTCCCGCAATGCCGTAGGCGGAAACCAGGACTGACAGTTCTTTTTTACTGAAAGAGATAGTGACTGCACCTGCCTCATAGAGACCAAGAAGCTGTGCCGGGAGACTGCCGCGTTCTATGAGTGGCGGAAGATTTGAGGACAAGTCATAATATGAAAAAATATTGGCATTTTTAGGAAGATCATCAGTTACAACCCTGAAGTTCATTGTTCGAGTGATTGTCTTGTCACTTCTGTATGCGAGAATGGAGTGTGACAATATTTCCGGATTCATGCAGAAGAAAATATAATCGTCCTGAATCAGGAAATAGGGCATGGAAAATCCCTTTACAAAAATGTCAACAATACCCGCGACCAAAGGCGGAAAGTTTATTCTTGAAAGTCGGATGTTGTTAAAGACAAGTGAATCGTCCTGGTCCAACACCATGGAATCAGCAAGTTTTTTAAAACATGATTGCATAAGGTCATGATTTTTGATTTTCAGGAATACCACGGGATCAGATGATCCAGCTGAAAGATAGGCCCCCATTTCCTCGCCGGTCCAGTTAAAAACCAGGTCATCAACAGTCATGCCTCCAAAAAGCATCTTTGTCGCGCCTTCAACCTGCCCGACTGTATCAGTGAGCTGCTGTCCCTGAAATGTCACAAGAACATTGTACAGGTCTTTCAGTGATTTTATTGAAAGGGACGTAAGCACACTTGTATCGTACGGGAGATACTTCAGTATTCCAGTGTCCGATGGATGATAATCAAGGAAATCCCTAAGTGATTTTTCTATGGGTGTTATTCCGGTATACATGCCAATTTGCAATTCATCATTAGATACATCAACAGAGATGACAGAGAGCGGATTGAACTCTGTGCTTGCAAGAAGGGGCGCGGCTTCCGGGGAGTTTCCAAAAAGGCTTTCAAGAAGCTCCGGGGTGCTCGCATATAGTTCAAGCAGCCCCTGTTTCTGTACTTTTCCCTTTAAAACCCCAAGGAAAATATTGCTGCGAAGGTTTTTGTGTGTCTGGTAATTCTGAAAAAGGTTCTCAATGTTTTTCTG
>RPPD01000348.1 GCA_003818675.1 Spirochaetaceae bacterium | reverse complement strand
TTTCAACCCAAATGACCTATTCTGATGTCCAGATGTCCAGAAAGGACCTGAAGATAGTCTCCAGTGAAATGTTCATGAATGATTTTCGTGAGATTATGCTTGAGTTCAACAAGGAAAAAGACAACTTCAAGGTTCTTGTTGGAAATCTGTGGGCATTGGCAAATCCTGGAATGGAAAATGCATTCGTTTCAACTGCCATTGGGGGCAATACACCTTCATTCAGCGAGGGTGCAGCAATCCCTGACAGCCTGAAGGAACTGAATGACTTGAAGAGTCTGTTTACTATTCTGAAAAATTCAGAAGCACCACTGCGCTCCATTATTACAAATGTCGAACAGCAGAATAAGCTTTTTGAGGGTATCCCCAGACTCTGGCCGCTTGAGGGTGCAGGTTATATTACTTTTAATTTTGGCCCGCAGATTCACCCCATATTCGGATACTGGTATATTCACTCCGGGCTTGACCTTGTATACGCCTACGGGGCAAACATCCTCGCCACTGCATCCGGAAAAGTCCTGCGTGTGTTCTATGATTCAGGATACGGGAACCATGTTTTGATCGGGCATAAATACGGCTTTTCAACGCTTTACGCGCATCTTGATTCCGTCTTTGTACAAAAAGGACAGGAGATAAAGGCCGGGGAAATAATCGGTACACTTGGGTCTTCGGGATTGGTCACGGGAGCACATCTTCATTATGAAGTGAGGCTTGGAAACCAGGAGGTTGATCCGCAGTCATTTATAATAAAACCGGAAACCGAAGCTGCACAGTACAGCAAATGAGGAAAGCATGGCAGAATACTTGAAGCCTGATAATGAATCGGTATACTCTATAATCGGTGAACAGACCAAGTTCAGGGGCGAGTTTGAAGTCAAGGGCCTGCTCCGCATTGACGGGGATTTCACGGGAACAATACGTGCTGAAGGCCGTGTGCTAATCAGCAAGAATGGCAGGGCGATGTGCACCATCTATGGCGATACAGTGATTGTTGGAGGAATTGTTAAAGGCAATATCTACGCGGAAGAAAAGGTTGAAATATTGGGTACAGGCATGGTAATAGGAACAATTGAAACTCCAAGGCTCGTTGTAAACGAGGGTGTCGTTCTCCATGGAACATGCAGGGTTACAAACCAGCCGGGAATACTGGCTGCGAATGAAAACGAGGAAAAAAGAATTCCTGGTCCTGCAAGTTCCGGACAAAAGAATCCGGTACGGGAACCTGTTGAGAAATCTACTGCAAAAATTGCATCGCCATATGCTGTATGAGAACTGGAAAGTCCAATGGACAGAATTGATTCGCTTGGTGAATCATTCCCTTACAAACACCTCAGAAAAAAAACTGGAAAAAAAGAAAAGACTATTAATACAGGATTTTCAAATGTAATTGAATCATTGCGGGAAGAAGGATCGGCCCTTTTTTCCGAGGAAGATTTTGAGGAGCAATACGACCAGCTTGAGTCATTGCTTTCGGGCATTGCAGGAGAAGGAGAGGAACTGGTAAGGCATCCAACACTGCAGAACGTGAAAAAATATCGGGAGAAAGTGAAGCATTTCATTTCATACCTGGTAAAACATAATATTGAAGTGACAGAACAGTTTTCCGGAACCACAATAATGCGAAGGAAAAAGTATATGGTCATCAAAATTATCGATGACAAGTTGGAAGAGCTTTCAAAAGAATTCCTGCGTGGACAGGCGGCCTCGCTATCTATTCTGCAGAGGGTAGAGGAGATCAATGGTCTGCTTGTGGATTTAATGCGGTAAATACGCAATTGACAAGGAGGATGTCATGGAGCATGACATGCAACATGATCATATAAATTCGGATAATAATTTAAACAGCAAATTGCAGTATCATGATGAAAATGAGCATCTTGAAAATGAAAACCATGTACATGAGCATCATGAACATGAACGGGATGAATCTCACCGTCTTGATATAAAGGCATTGCCTGCTGCATCCGTGGTGGGTAAACCCGTTTACAGGGTGAAGATATACAGCTCAAATGAGACAATCTTCTGTGTCCCTGAAAATGAAATTGTCCTGTCTGTGCATGACCAGGTTGTGGCAACTACACGGTATGGAAAAGATCTCGGTTTGATCCAATGCGGGCCCGTTGCCTGCCAAAATGCATCGGAAATGGATGTATACCCCATACACAGGAAAGCAACAGAAAACGATTTGCAGAAAATACAGATGCACAGGGAAAAAGAGGGCACGGCCTTTAAAACATGCCGGCAAAAAATACTTGAGCATGGTCTTGAAATGAAACTAGTGGCCACACATTACCTGCTGGAAGAGCCCAAGATTCTTTTTTTCTTTACTGCAGAAAACAGAGTTGATTTCAGGGAGCTTGTAAAGGATCTGGTTTCCATTTTCAAGATGCGTATTGAGCTGCGCCAGATTGGCGTACGGGATGAAGCACGCGTGCTGGGGGGCATAGGCATCTGCGGAAGAAGTTTCTGTTGTCATGCAGTGACTGACAAACTGAATCCTGTATCCATTAAAATGGCAAAGGAACAAAACATTTCGCTGAATTCACTTAAAATATCAGGGCCTTGTGGCAGGTTGTTATGCTGTTTGGGCTATGAATATGACTTTTATCATTGTGAAAAATCAAGCCTTCCAGAAGAGGGCAGGAAGTTTGTAATAGACAAAGAGGAATACTATATCACAGAAGTTAATGTAATCATGAATGTGATTACAATGAAAAGTGTAAATGGACGTTTTCTTAACCTGCCTACAGCATCGTTTCACAGGGATGAAAACGGGCACTGGGAAGTAAACAGTGAGCCAATCGGTGAAAACAGTAAAACTGTGTAGTGTAAAAAATTAAAAGGCAACTCAGGATGATAGTAGACGGAAAGCATTACAGATCGGTATGGTGCGAGAAGGGTACTGTTTTCATGATAAACCAGGGAATACTCCCGCACCGCTTTGAAATATTTGAAAGTCCGGATCACCAGAGAACAATCCGTGCAATAGTGAACTCGGTTGTAAGAGGGGCTGGTTCAACCGGAACAGCCGCGGCATACGCAATGGCACAATCTGCCCTTGAGGCTCCGGAAAAAGATTTCATACCATATGTAAATGAAGCCTACAAGGAATTGAAACAAACCAGGCGTACTTTGCGGACTCTTTCATACTGCGCACAGCATGTATATGATAAAATCATGGAGGCAAAGGATCCTTCAGCGGCAAAAAAAGCAGCGCTTGCAGAAGCGGATGACCTTGCTGAAGCAGATGTTTCGGCCTGCATGAGAATTGGAAGACTTGGTGCAAAGTTGCTTACGGATAAATGCCGGGTTTTATCGCACGGATATGCAGGTTGGCTTGCAAGCACGGATTGGGGAACCGCGCTTTCACCGGTTTACCAGGCAAAAAGGGATGGAAAGAAAATATTTGTATGGGTTTGCGAATCAAGGCCATTTTTCCA
>RPPD01000347.1 GCA_003818675.1 Spirochaetaceae bacterium | reverse complement strand
ATTTGCTTCAATTATACCCCTGCGAAAGGACAATGTCTGGAGCACGTCGGTTGTTTTATACGTGATTGGGTTCTGCAAAAGAAAGAACGTCTCAGGGTTCGCAAGGGAAAATCCTGCAATGCCCGCGATAACTGCAAGCATGAGTCTCCAGGACCGTGCTCCAATCTGCCTGAGAATGGGAGTCTCGCCCGGAACGGCAATTCGCGTTCCCTGTGCAGATGCGTGAAACAAGATCATTCCAAGGGGAAGGAAGAAAGCCAGGGTTGTCAGAAAATCCGCATTGCCGGCGATTTCTGTTGCGTACTCCGGCTGTGCGAGATAATAAACCGGCTGCTGGCCCAGGCCCTGTAAAAATGAGCTCAAAAATCCCCATTGCGGGCTGTAAAATGAATTATACAGAATTGAAATAAGCATGGGAGAAGAGATGAACAGGAAGAGTCCCGCCGCGGTGATGAGAATCGTGCGAAATAGTTTTTTTGTCCCCATGAGAATATATGATGCGGCTGCAGTGACAAGAATAATCAGGGCTATTTTGAAGGGAAACAGAAACCCCAATGTATTGGCAAATACTCTCCAAAAGCTTTCGCTCTGTGAAATATCAGCATAGTTTTTTAAACCGATAAATTCTCCCATGCCTGCCAACCTGAATTCGACGAATGACATGGACAGGTTCATGAAGACCGGATAAAGAAAATAGAAGAACCCAGCCGCTGCCAGAATGACGAAAAAAAGAGCTGATGTGTTCTTTTGCCTTTGTTGTTCCATATTTGTTGTCTCCCCCTTAATTCAACATTATAAAGGTTCTGGTTAAGGATGTATAGAAAATATAAAAAAAATTGCCAAAGGACCGCCGTGGCAATGATTGTTACTGCATAGGTGTGGCTTCTGCGGTGTAATATTCAACCCTTGAATCCTGGCCTGGCCTCCATTATAATTATTGTCAAAGAAGGCCATTCCATGGACAAGCGCGCAAAACTTCTCAAACTCCTCACCATCGAGCTTGAGGATCTTGTGGAGGACGTGGAACAGCTTTTGTCGGCACACGAGAAACGGCTCGCCTCGGGCGAGATCACCAATTATGTGTATCAGGAAAACGCAGCAGTGCTGAAGAACGAGATTTCATGCATCAATGAGTTTATGAAGGAAATCCCAGGATTTGACCTTTCACGTGTCGCAGATGAGATGGAACTCGCGGAGTGGATCAAGGAGACTTTCCAGCAGGTTCAGGAGGAGCACTGCTTTTCCCATGCCGCGGAAGCAATTTTCATGCGCAAGCTGGGGAAGGCGCTTGGCTATGTGCATGGCACTTTTTAGGCGGAGGGACTTGTGAGCGTTCAGCATCCGGGTGTGGCGGAGTGGGAGGCAAGACTCAAGGCGGTCTTTGACCGAATTGACGACCATCTTGAGGAGAAATATGGCACCAGGTATCCGCTCCATCCGAATCGTGCTTCCAGGGGCCAGACTTCCAACAAGGAGCAGGATGGTCTTTTTGATGTAGGCGCGGCGTTTACCGCAGGCTTTGGCTCCGAGAGGGGCCGCGGGTATGTGGTGGAGACGCGGATGGTCACACTGGATCCTGTCCCTGATCAGGTCCGCTCGGAAATCCACCGCGAGGTGGTCACGATGCTTGCAAATGAGCTCTCAAGGGAGTTTCCTGAACGGGAACTCAGTGTGGAACAGGACGGGGATATTTTCAAGATCACAGGCGACCTGAGCCTGTGAGAGATTTTTTTATAATGCAAGCTTGATAGCGGGTCTATTTTTACATATATTGAAACTACTTTTTTGAGGGAGAGGCGTATCATGGAAACGCAGTTGCAGGAACTTCTGGATAAAATACAGAAACAGGGTGTCGATGAAGCCAGGCAGAAAGCCAATACTATAGAAGAACAGGCGCGGACAAATGCCAAAAAAATCATGGACGATGCCAAAAAAGAGGCGGACGGTATTGTAAACCGTGCCAAACAGGAAGCGGCCTCGCTTGATGCCTCTGGAAGGGAAGCCCTGGCCCAGGCCGGAAGAGATCTTGTCCTCAGGCTCAAAGAAGAGATCAAGGCGGTCTTTGACACTGTAATCAAGGCAGAGGTGGGGGCATCGCTTACAACGGAAGCCCTTGGCCAGATGATAGCCTTGATGGTAGATGCCTGGGTAAAGAAGGGCGTCACCTCCCTCGAACTGCTCCTCTCAAAAGATGATGCGGCCAAAATGGAAAAACATCTCCGTGGGAAACTCTCTGCGGAGCTTTTGAAGGGCGTTGTCATAAGACCTGTTCCAAACGTGGAAGCGGGCTTTCGCATCATGGAAAAGGACGGGGCCTCATACGTGAACCTCACAGACGAAGGCCTGGCGGAAATTCTCCAGGCATTTTTGAATCCCAGGCTCGGCAGGATCATCTCGGGCGCAAAGGAAGGGAAATAGACGGTGGGAGGCTACTATTATTTTGTCTCGACATTGCCTTTCCCGCTCTTTGGACAAAAACCTGGAATATCCTTCAAGCATTTCATGGAGCTTGCGCGGATACACCTCGCTGGACCTGATTTTAATGAGCTGAACTTTTTTCATCAGGCAGACCCGGCAGAGGCCTTGAAAAAGGTCCTGAATGCAAGTGCAAGGCGCTATCTTGAGTTTGACATCGCCCTCAGAAACAGACTGGCGGAGCTTCGCGCCGGAAAACTGAAGGCAGATGCGGAAAAATACAAACGCAGCGGCATCATCGATACCGCTGCCATGCGCACAGCAAGGCAGGCATTTGACGAGACAAACCCCCAGAAGGCGGCAGAGATCCTTCTTCGCGCGGGCTACGACTTTCTGTCGGACCTTGAAGTCTGGCATTCATTTGATATCGACGTAGTTTTGCTTTTCTCAATGAGACTGAAAATTACCGAGGAACGTTCGCGTTTTGATGCGGTCCGCGGCCGGGAATCTTTCGAACATGAACTGGCCAGGGCCTTGGAAAAACAATAACCGGGAGTGAATACGAGTATGGCGGCAAAGCAGGGGAAGGTTACCGGTATCACCGGAAACATGGTTACGGTGGAATACACCGGAGACGTGATGATGAACGAGGTGGGCTACATCAATGTGGCTGACCGCGCCGGGGGCATCCAGAAACTCAAGTCCGAGGTGATCCGTATCCGGGGCGCTCTGGCTGAAATGCAGGTCTTTGAACGGACCAAGGGTATCGGCATCGGGGACCTTGTGGAGTTTTCTTCCGAGCTTCTGGCTGTGGAACTCGGGCCCGGGCTTTTGGGCCAGATTTTTGACGGCCTTCAGAACCCGCTTCCGGAACTGGCCGCGCAGTGCGGCTTTTTTCTCCAGCGCGGCGTTTACCTGAATGCGCTTCCGGAAACATTGAAATTTGCGTTTACCCCAAAGGCAAAGGTAGGTGACACGGCAAGACGCGCGGATGTGCTTGGAACAGTACCCGAGGGAATCTTCACGCACAGGATAATGGTCCCCTT
>RPPD01000346.1 GCA_003818675.1 Spirochaetaceae bacterium | reverse complement strand
TTGATTTATCAGAGTGCGGAACAAAGGAAAATCCGTCATTGCTTATATCCGCCTGAAAGAATTTTTCATTTTCAGGAAGAGTGTGATACAGAAGGACATTCCCCTCGTGCGCAAGCACCCCAAGAGGAATGATGATGTTATTTGGGTTGCTGCTCTTTTCCATACGAATAAATTCCTGACAGAAGTCAGTAATATATAAATTCAGATTACACTGTTTTTTCTAAAATGTACAGATGGAATTTGTAAAAATGCCTATAGTTCTGAGGCTGGAGAATGCCTCATTTGTCAGTAAGTGGGGCAGTCGGAGATTATTTGAAATGAGAAAGACTGCTAATGAGCACCGCGAGTACTTTTTCAATGGCAATTCTATGTTCTGTCCCCACTGCTATGCGGACAAATGGGATTGTAGGACGGCTGCGTAGCGCAGTGAGATAAATGCGCGTACTATTAAGACCAAAGCTTGTCCCTGCAACAATATCAACGCGCTGTCGTTTAGCTGTTTGCAAGACGAAAGAGATAAAGCGTTTGTATGTGGCGACGGTCTGTTTTTTCTTTTTGAATTCAACAATGAAGTAGCATCCATGATATGGAAGAGATTTATTCTCTTTATGCATAGAATGATTTGGAAGACCTGGATAGACAATTTTTGTATATGGGTGATTTACGTGCGTGTCGATCCACTCCTCTAAGCGGGAGGCAATAAGAGAAGCGTTGCGTTCGTATCTAGCTAACCGTGCAGTGAGAAGTTTCCGGTTGGGCGTCGGCAGAGACTGTACCAGAGCGTCAGGCAAAATTGTGCCCAAGTGGTCACGGTAGTCAAATAATTTTCCTGTATCTCCGCCTGTTGCCCAAATGACACCGCCGGGCACACGGTCCATACCGAACTGGTGGTACTTGAGGAGGCTTTCAAAAACAATAAGCCGGAGTTTGGTCAGGCGGCCATAAAATAAAGGGAGCGGCTGGAACATGGCGGAAAGACAGGTATTATCAACCACAAGAAACGTATCCTGTTTCACGTACCCGACAAGGAAACGGATAATTGCAGTCATGTCAGGGACAGGCAGCCCGGGAGCATTCGTCATGCTGTCAAAAAAGATGAAACAGGGATTATGGGTTTTGATGACTGAAATGATATGGTCAGTATCACTTTCATCGACTTGGACAATGCGGTCGCCGAAGAGTGACTGTAAAAGCAATTTATTTTCATAATAGATAGACGATCCGATGCAGACAGGACGTGTAGATGCATGTTCCATGGTGAGGTAATTGACGATAGTCGTAAATGCAGACATACCGCTTGAAGTCGCCAGCGGTCTAATCGGGAATTTGATGATAGCATCAATATATTCTTTCAAGAATGCATGTTCCCAATAGTATGTATCCCAGCTCTGGTCGCGTTTATAATCGTTGATTGTTGCATATATTGTATTGGTTTGGCGTCCTGCCTGTGAGCGCATGGCGTGAGCATACGAAGGCGATTGCCAATCAGTGCTTGTGACAAGGGCGCCGGTACGCTCTTGGTAACTTCGAAGAAAATTTCTTGATTGACAGACTGTGTCTTCTCCCATCACCAGCAGTGTTTCGGAAGGGGCAAGTTCGCCCAGATCGTTCATAGTATGGATGATATTGGTTTCCTGCTGAAAGTATAAATCAGTATATTGCTGGGAAGCGATGAGCGTTTCCTGATAAACGAGAGGGTCGATATGTGTTTTTACCCGGCGCAGATCACCTATGAATGTACGCAGTTTCCCCATGCAATCCCTCGTCAGATACAATACTTCCTCAAGGTCGTTATATGTATCAGCGATAGCTTCACGAAGCAGGCGGTGGTCCATTGATTTGATGGGGGACATGGTCATACCATATTATAGTATAGCGAAAGCGTGTTGCATGATATGATGAATACGTATGATACTGCCCGATGATAAGCTAAGGGATATTCTTACCCAGCGCGGAATGATTGACCCTCAAAAGCTGGAGGAATTGTATCAGAGGTCAAAAAGTACTCAAACTCCGCTAGCACATGAGCTGATTGATACAGGCGTCATTACAGATGAACAGATTGGACTTCTGACAGCTGACAGTCTGAATATTCCCTTCGTTGTCCTGTCAAAGCTTTCAATCCCTGAGAATGTCTTCCATATTGTCCCCGAGAAAATTGCCAGAAAACATAAAACAATCGTTTTTGACAGGGGGGCTTTGGAAGTGAAAGTAGCAATGGCAGAACCGAAAGAAACAGACCTTCTTGAAATGATTGCCAAAAAAACAAACCAGAAGGTTGTGGTTTATTATTCAACGGAGAAAGATATCGATAACATTCTGCAAATTTACAAAAAAGTACTTCAAAAAACCATTGATGAGCTCCTCAAGGAAGATATCAAAAAGGCAACGACGCTCGTTTCTGATGACTTGCCTATTGCAAAAATCGTTGACGTGCTTCTGGATGCTGCATATCAGGATAAGGCATCCGATGTCCATATTGAACCTGAGGAAAATAATTCACTTATCAGGTTCCGGATTGACGGAGTGCTGCATGATGTGCTGCGGGTTCCCAAAGCACTGCATGACCGGATCATGACAAGAATAAAAGTATTATCAAGTCTCCGGACTGATGAACACATGAGTGCACAGGATGGCAAAATGCGTCTCCCGCTTGAAGAGGAGCAGCTTGATATCCGTGTTTCTATTTTGCCGGTTTCCGAAGGAGAAAAGGCGGTACTTCGGCTCCTTTCTTCGCATTCCCGCGAATACACTCTTTCGGATCTGGGCATGATTGAGACAGATCTACAGAAGCTGACCAATACGTACAACAGGTCATACGGTATGATTTTGTCTACCGGTCCGACAGGATCAGGGAAAACGACATCTATTTATGCCATTCTTAAAATTCTCAATACGCGGGACAAAAACATTACGACCATTGAAGATCCGGTCGAATACCGTATTGAGGGAGCAAGTCAGGTGCAGGTCAATGTAAAAACAAATCTCACATTTGCCAATGGTCTAAGGTCAATCTTACGGCAGGACCCGAATATTATCTTTGTCGGGGAAATCAGGGACAGTGAAACCGCCGGTATTGCAGTAAATGCTGCTCTCACCGGTCATTTGGTCCTCTCAACGCTTCATACAAATGACGCTGCAACTGCAATTCCGCGTCTTACTGATATGAAAGTAGAACCGTTTCTTGTGGCATCAACTGTGAATTTAATTATCGCCCAAAGGTTACTGCGTAAAATCTGTGATTCCTGTAAAGCGCCGTATTCAATGACAAGACATGATTTGGAAAAACATATTCCGTCTGCAGCAATCCATAAACATTTCGGCGCAAATCCGGTCCTTATGTTTTACAAAGGAACAGGGTGTAAAGTTTGTCACAATACGGGGTATCTCGGACGTCTCGGGGTATTTGAATTGCTTGAAGTATCCAAAGAAATACGCAGGCTCATCTCAGAGAAGGCGGATTCTGAT
>RPPD01000345.1 GCA_003818675.1 Spirochaetaceae bacterium | reverse complement strand
GGGTTTTATGAAAGCAAAAATTGAAATGCATCCCATAGGCTTTGTGAGGTCTCCTGTAAAAGAAGGCGTGGATTCGGGCTGGGGCTATGTTGTTTCTGACATCTTTCTTGACGTTAAATATGCGGCAGGTCTGAAGGGCTTAAATGATTTTTCGCATGCAGTGGTTGTGTTTTTCATGCATGAGGCAACCTTTGATGCAAAACAGGACCTGGTGAGGCAGCCGCGCGGTCTTGCGGACATGCCCAGACTTGGAATATTTGCCCAGCGAGCAAAGCACAGGCCAAATCCCATAGGCATTACCGCTGTGGAAATCACGGGATTTAAAGACAATATCCTTTCAGTGCGGGGGCTGGACACAATTGACAATACGCCGGTTCTGGACATAAAGCCATATTTTCCGGTATATGATTCGCGGCCAGAGGCTCGCGTTCCGGAATGGGTGGACCGGCTCATGAAGGGATATTTCTGAAAGAAGGAGACCTGGGAGACCGATGTTTTGACGCCATGAAGCCGCTCTACCAGACGGTGAAATAACGCGTTGTGTGAAGGTGATATGAAAAAAATCCCGATTTGCAAGCAATATTAACCCGACAGTATATATAAAATACCGTATATATTAGCTTTTTATGTTTTTTAAAAAAAAATACCAGACCTTGAATGAGTGCTTAACCATGGAGTATAATGTCGCGAGGGTTAAAAACCTATCTAAGGAAAGGAGAATTACATGAAGAAAGGGACACTACTTGTACTGGTCGCTCTCCTGTTGGTGAGCCTCCTGACAATCGGTTGTGCGGTAAAAGCGGAAAAGACTTTCCAGCTTGCAGAAACACATCCGGAAGATTATCCCACCACTCTCGCAGACAAGGAGTTTGCGCGGCTGGTGAATCAGGCATCTGGCGGCAAAATAGCGGTTGAGGTTTTTGCCAACAAGAAGCTGGGCGAGGAAAAGACTGCGGTGGAACAGGTTCAGCTTGGGGCGGTGGCTTTCACACGCGTCAGTCTGTCCTTGACCTCAGGTTTTGTACCTGAGCTTGACGCACTCCAGCTTCCTTACCTTTATCGTGATGCAGACCACATGTGGAAGGTCCTCAATGGCCCCATAGGCCAGGGACTCTTGAAGAAACTTGAGACAGCCAATCTTATTGGTCTGTGCTATTATGATGGAGGCACGCGCTCCTTCTACACACGCAAAAAGGTTACAACAGTTGCTGATCTTCGCGGAATGAAGATTCGCGTTCAGCAGGCTCCTCTCATGGTCGGAATGGTAGAGGCGCTTGGCGCCATCGCCACACCGCTTCCGTATGGTGATGTATATTCAGCACTCCAGACCGGAACAGTGGACGGCGCGGAAAACAACTGGCCCAGCTATTTCTCAACCAACCACTTTGAGCACGCGAAGTTCTATATTGTGGATGAACACACAAAGGTTCCGGAACTTCTCATGATGAGCAAGAAGCTCTTTGATGCACTGAAACCCGAGGAGCAGGCTTTGATAAAGAAAGCTGCAGCCGACACAGTTGCAATCCAGATAAAACTCTGGAACGCAGAAGAAAAGAGATCTGAAGAAGCTGTGAAGGCCAAGGGCGTCACAGTGACCACAATTTCTGCGGAAGAAAAGCAGAAATTCATGGATGCCATGCAGGCGCTTTACAAGAAGCAGCCACAGGCAATCCAGGACATGGCAGCGCAGATCAGGGCTGTAAAATAAACAGCCTGTTACTTATGATCTTTGGGGCAGGGGAATTTATTCCCCTGCCCTTTTTTTATGTCTATTTGCACATGCCTGCGGTGTAAATATGCCAACACCCTATAAAAAAGGCCGCAGGATGCAATCCTGCGGCCGCCTGCACTTCACAGGTATGAGAAAAGACTTAATTCTGCGGCATGAGCCAGTTGGGGAGCGTCATGCTGATGGCCGGGATATATGTGACGAGCATGAGCCCTACGAGCATTACAAAGTAAAATGGCAGGCACCCCCTGGTGGCCCGTTCCAGCGATATCTTGCCCACAGCAGCTCCAACAAACAGGGCGGATCCCACCGGGGGCGTGGTCAAACCGATTGCCAGGTTGAATATAAGCATTATTCCGAAGTGCACCGGATCCATACCCATCTTCAGTACCAGGACCGGGAACAGGATAGGTGTGCAGATGAGGATGAGCGGCGCCATGTCCATGATCATGCCAAGGAATATGAGCATGATGTTGATGAGAAGAAGGAGAATATAATAGTTATCTGTAATGGCAAGAAGCCACTGGGTGGCAAGTTCCGGGATATGGAGCCTGGTCATCAGATACCCGAACATCATGGCTGCGCCTATCAGGCTCATCACTATACCGAGGGTCTTAAGCGATGCGTAGAGGCTCTTGATGAAACGTGACATCGGTATTTCACGGTAGATGAAGAATGTGACGATAAAGGCCCACAGGGCGGCGATTGCGGCTGATTCTGTGGCGGTCATTATTCCACCGACAACTCCTCCAACCACAATAACTGCGGTCATAAGCGCAAGGACTGCGTCTGTTGCGATGCGAACGCCTTGCCTGAAAGAGTACGCTTCTCCACGGGGATATTTCCTGATCAAAGACAGGATCATGGCCATGGTAAGCAGGCACACGCCCATGAGAATGCCGGGAAAGTAGCCTGCCAGGTACAGTCTCCCGATGGAGACCGAGACCATGGCGCCTGTGGCAAGCTGTGATGATATGCCCACGGAAAAGGCAAAGATGATCATGTTGTGGCTGGGCGGGATGAGCACACCCTGGCAAGCGGTTGTGACCGTGAGGCCAACCGCAAACTCGTCGTCATATCCCTGCTTTTTCATCATGGGAATGACGATGGAGCCGAGTGAAGAAACATCCGCCACTGCTGAACCGGAAATGCCGCCGAAAAACATGCTGTCCAGCACATTCACCATGGCCAGTCCGCCGGGGAGCCGTCCCACAATCAGGTTCGCGAAGTTCACGATGCGCTGGGAGATTCCCCCCTCGTTCATTATCTCTCCCATGATGATGAAAAACGGGATGGCGAGAAGGGAAAAGTTCATGACTCCATTCGCCATCATCTGCATCATGGCCTCAAGCGGCACGGCCATATAGAACGCTGTAGTGATGGACGCGGCCGCGAGCGCAAATGTTATTGGCACGCGGAGTATTATGAGTACGACAAACAATCCGAGGAGAAGGCTGATTCCAACAGGATCAATGATCATTTCTTGTTCCCCACTTCCATAAAATATTCATCGATATGCTCGTCATGCTTTTCCATACCCAGAAGGTTAAGAATTGAATGGACGATGATGAGAAAGCCGCCGATCGGGATCATGACATATTGAAATGCAATGGGAAATCCAGGGATTGAAGCGAGATAGCCCCGTGAGTTCAGCACGAGTATTGTTCCGAATATCAGCATGATGATGCCAAAAAAGCCGACGACGATGTATTTCAGCTTTAGGAGGATTTTGGTGAATATCTCG
>RPPD01000344.1 GCA_003818675.1 Spirochaetaceae bacterium | reverse complement strand
TGAATACAGATCCAACAGCTGTGCTGCAATATCCTCAACAGCCTTTTTGACCTTTGCCTTACGGGCTGCCCAGGACCTGCCGCCTATCTTGTCCAGCCTTGGCGACCTGATTCCAGGGGTGATGTATCGCTCGACCAGGTTCACCTGTTCTGTCGGAAGATATATAATTTCCTTGTCAGCGTATTCCAGTGTGATGTAGTCGCGTTCATTGCCCGCAGCCTTGATGCGATGCAGTCCGCGGTAACAACCAATGCCATGCTGGAAATGGACGATGAAATCACCCTCCTCCAGATCAACAAACGAATCAATCTTTTCCGACTCAATCTTGCGAAGGGTTCGCGCGACATGTTTCTTTCTTCTGAAGATCTCGTTTTCATGGATCAACATGAGCTTCAGTTCAGGGATGGTAAATCCTCGTGTAATTCCGGCAGGTATGACAGAAACCGCCAAATCCTGCACCAGATGCCTGATCCTCTCGGCCTGGGCCTCATAATCAGCAAAAATGTAAATGGAATAGCCCAGACCCGTCAGGTTACCCATCTCCTCCGTAAAATAGACAATGTTCCCGAAATACGAATGCGGCGGATCGCAGGCAAAAACAACCCTGTTCTGCCCGGATTTCTCGGACTTGTGCATTGGGAAGAGAATTTTCCTTGATACCCTGGACTCCAGTTGAGTGAACTGTAATAGGGCGGTTTCGGGCGGGGCAACAGGTTTATTTGAACCGCGGATGCGGGCAAAACAGGTCTTGTACTCCCGCTCCATCATTTCAGCACCCTGATGAAGGCGCTCATAATCAATAAAAAATACTGCAGAGTCCTGCGACATGTAGTCCAGAATTGACGCAGGATGGGTATATGTGAGGGGGATGGTGTATTCAAGTCCTGAACTGTACGGGTCCTGTTTCATCCGTTCAAATGCCTCCGCGGCTGCTTTCTCAGGGATTTTTTTCTCCCGCATCGCATGCATGGTTTTTTCCTCTTCTCCTGGAAGCATTATGCATTCGGAAAGGGGCGGAACAGAGGTGCTGTCCAGAAAATCCTGCGAACGCTGAGTTATAGGATCAAAATATCTGATGTTTTCCACTGTCTCAAAATCCAAAAGCAAACGAATCGGACGGGATTCACCTGGCAAAAACAAATCCAATACTTCGCCCCTGACAGCAAACTCGCCGGGCAGAGTGACACGCGGTACCCTATCATAGCCGTATTCGGATAGCATTTTTACAAGAGATTCCAAATCGAGCTTTTTGCCTGAGTTTATGGGGAAAAGGCGTATTCGGGTCTTCTCTACTTCAGGCAAAGGCGACAGAAATGCAGCCAGGGGCGCAACTGTAAAGATCCGCTTTCCGCCAAGAAGCAGGGAAAGCACCCTGCTCCGCTTTGCATGGATCCATGAGGCCGCGGAAAGATCACTGTATGGAACTGTTTGCCATGATGGGAAATGATGTGCACAATCACCCAGAAAGAGCTGTATGTCTGAGGCAAAATCCTCAGCTTCCTTCTGGGTAGGAAGAACGGCCAAAACCTGATTGTAGCGGTTTTCAGAAAAAATGGCCGTAAGCAGCGGAAGGAAACCCGGTTCAGTGCCAAGCACCTCCACGGGGTACATGCCAGAGGAGCAAAAAGCGTCCAGACGGCGGAATGGCCCATATTGCGAAAGTCGAGTCTTTACATTGTTTATGAATAATTTTATCATTAAAATGTACCGAAAATATTGGGATGGAGTACCATCGTGAATAGAACGTATGCATTTATACTATTTTTGCTCAGTGTGTGCAATCTGGCCCAGGCACAGTCCCCGCAGCCTGTAGCGAAACCTGTTGCGCAAGCCCAGGTTTCAATAAACCTTTATGACCAGAAAATCTATTTTCTGGGAGATGAAATCCAGATAAGATTAGCGGTGAAGAACACATCCGTGGACACATACCAGTTTAAAATAGCTGACAACCGCGTATTCAGCTTTGACTTCCAGGTCACTACAACAACTAACAGACCAGAGAACTACCATTCCCAGAAATTTGTAAGTTCCAGGAACTCAAATGGTCCTGTCTTTTACAGGGATGTAAGCCTGTCCCCTGGTGAAGAATACAGCCTTGTTGTTGGATTCAATGATTTTGCCACACTTCCCGCTCATGGCACGTACAACATACAGGTTGTCTTTTTCCCCGGGCTTTATGTAAACGCATCATCGCCTGCCCTCACATCAAACAGGCTCCAGGTCTCAGTCAGACCGCCCGCAGGCACCACGGAGCAGCGCAGTGCGGCGGAAGCCCAGATTGAGAAAGACGCACAGCGTGCCTACATGCCGCCGGATGAAGTTGTGGCCTTTATGTTAAACGCGCGCAAAGTGGACCACTGGGATAAGTTTTTTCTGTATATAAACTTAAGAAAGCTTTATATCAACTCGTATCTCAAAACCACTGCCAATATTGACCCATTTAATCGTCTATCCGAGGAAGAAAAGCTTGCACGCATAGCGCAATACAAGAAACTCATTATGGAAGGCAAGGCGGAATGGTATCTGATGCTTCGCACCAACAGCTTCATTATCCAGAATACCAGCTATAGCCGCTTTGAGGCCACAGTCAAGGTCTACCAGGAATACCAGCATCCGGACTACAAGGAACCCCGATATTACACATATACACTTAGACGTGACAATGAAACCAATACATGGGAAATAACGGATTATATCATCGAAAATGCCAACACAGGAAAATGAACGGGTGAAAACAGCCATAATTTCCGCTGACGAGGAGATGTTCAACCATCTCGACTTCCACCTGTCGCCCCTGGGGTTCCAGATAGTCCACTATAACGATCCCGTGCAGGCGATGGAGATACTCTCGGCGGAGTACGCGCTTGTGATCCTGGACGCGTCCCACTTTCCACGACACTGGAAACCGTTCGTCAAGCTGATACGCGAGACCCGCAACAAGGAACAGACGGTCATCATACTGATCAAGTCGAGCGACTTTGCTTTTGAGGAAGCTGCCAAGGCGATCTTCCTGAACGTCAACGGCATCATAGATTATGACCCCAAGGACAAGCAGGAGGTTTTCCGGCTCACCGAGATATTCAAGAGGTACCGCTCACTCCAAGACTCACGCCGGTTCCTCAGGGTCATCCCGGACAAGAACGAGGAGTTTGCCATCATCTTCACGAATCACCGCAAGCACACCATCGTCACCGGGATCATAAGGGACATCTCCATCCAGGGAATGATGTTCAGGCCCCTTCTCGGCGAGATGATGCAGGGCCTTCAGAAAGGCGACCTTCTCCGGCGCTGTTCACTCCAGATCGGAACAAACCTGATTTCATTGGACTGCAGGATATCGCGTCTTGGCCGAGAGGTCGGCCTGGAGTTCACCTACTTCAACGACGACGCTCATCACAGGCTTTTCACCTACCTCATGGAGCGGCCGGACCGGAAGCTCCATCAGGAAATCACGCGGGCGGATTCCAGGTAAGACCCG
>RPPD01000343.1 GCA_003818675.1 Spirochaetaceae bacterium | reverse complement strand
ATCGACGCAGGGTAGAGCAGTTGGCAGCTCGTCGGGCTCATAACCCGGAGGTCGTAGGTTCGAATCCTACCCCTGCTATTTGCCGAATATTCATTCATTGAATATTCGGTTTTTTTTTGGAATTTAAAAAACCCGCATGATTTTGGCAAAAAAAAACGGAATTGCAGATGCAATTCCGAATTGTAGCGGCGAAGGGACTTGAACCCCTGACACAACGGATATGAGCCGTTTGCTCTACCGCCTGAGCTACGCCGCCGAGAGCTTAGAACAGTACCAATTCTTTATTTTTATGTCAAGTCTGATGAGATTTCATGTGATTCGCGGCATCGTTGAAATATATATGGGTAGCGTAATAAAAAGGCATCTGGTATAATCTGGCTAAAATGCAAAAGACAGGGATTGTAACCCGTATTCTGGTCAGAAAAAAGCTTTTTATCTATCTTGGGATTGGGGTCCTTGTGACAGGGATATCGCTGTTTTTCTTTGTACGCGGCCTTATAAAACCTATGACAGGACTTGTCGCCTACTACCCTGAAGTAGAAGCCGGGACAGAGGGTATTGTATTTTCGCCGACAGACAGGTCAAGCCCGGCTCTGGACGCGGGTATGAAAGCAGGCGATATAATCCTATCCATTAATGACCATGTAGTGAGCCTGATATCGGATATAGTCAATACAGAATATTCCACGGCCTCTTTTGATTATATCAGAATCATGGTTTTCCGTAATGATACGGAATTGGAAATTCTTGTAAGACCAGAGCCTTCAATAACGAGGTTTGACTGGATATTCCTGTTGTTTTTTTTGATTATACTTGGAGCCACAGCTTTTTACCTGATACTCAATCATTCGCATGAGGCATCCCATTCTGTCATCGCTTTTTTGTGTTTACTTTACCTCTTTTATATATGTGTTACTCCCTTTGCTTTTGAATCAGCTGCAGGGTTTTTTGGATATAATGCAGGGGAACTGTCAGGATGGATCCTGGTGATATTTTGCCTGGCACTGGACAGTAATATCTGGGGCAAGGTTCTGAAAGCATGTGTCTTTATTATTTCAACTGGTATGGTTTTGATATTCACAGCGCTGCGAACAATGGAATTTGCAAACTGGAAAATTACGGGCCAGGACGATGGATTTATCCAGATGCGTCAATTGACACAGATTCAGAGCAGCCTGGACATTGCCGTTTATATAGGTGCGGTTCTGCTTCTTGTTGTGACATATTTGAGAACTCACCGGCAGGATATAAGAACCCACATAGAATGGATTGCCAGTGGAGCTCTGGTCGCCCTGCCTCCGCATTTCATATTTAACCAGTTGCCTGAAATCATACCCAGCCTGAAGCAGGAAATAATTCCCCTGGGAGCGACTTCCTACCTGTTTCTTTCTTTTCTGCCGCTCCTGTATCTGATAGGTTTGACCCGGTCACGCGGGTACAGGATACAGGTGTTTAAAAAGAGGGCGGTCTTTCATGTACTTCTGGCTTTCGCTTCAATAACTGCTTTCAGCCTTTGCTTTTTCCCTGTACAATCCTTTGCAGAGAATACACTCCATCTGGTTCCGGAATACTCGGGATTTCTTGTATCTGTGCTGCTTCTGACTGTAATAATGTATTTGCAATTTATGGCCTTTATTCTGGTTGACAGGAAAATCATGAAGGAACCGGTTGGCACGGTTCCTGGACAAACACCCGGGTATCCAACAAACGATGCCTACGCGCGCTTTTTATCAGGGATTTCCACCAGGGTAATGAAGTTCACAAGAGAGGCGAGAAAGACCTTGTGTAAGGATAATAAAAAAAGCAATGCATTTCTTGAAAAAGAACAGGATTTGGATGAACTCTGCAGGGAATTGGAACGAACATTCGGCATGCCAGGTAATATGATAGCGATCGACACAGGTGTAATCGCACGCAATGCAATTATTGCGGCAAAACAAAAATACCCCGATCTGGAAGTTTCACTATCCCTGCCGGAAAACAGGCTTAGGGTGCTATGTTGCCCTGAGGAGATTATACTTGTACTGACATCGCTTCTTTATAATTCATACGAGGCGCAGATACTGCAAAACACACCAATACAGATGGATGTGAAGCAGGAAGGACCAGGTGTTTTTATTACAGTCACAGACATGGGTCAGGGAATGACTCCCCGGATTCTCTCACAAGCCGGGCAGCCTTTTTTCAGCACCAAGACAGGACATGACGGTCTGGGATTGTTTCTTTCCAGGGTAATTCTTGAGAGAAACAGTGCAGATCTTTCAACAAAAAGGGCTGTTGGCGCAGGGACTGTGGCTTGTGTGAGATTGCAGAAGGCAAGATGAGAAATATGAAAAAAGCAGTAGTTGCCATAGTACAGTGCAGTTCCTATGACCAGATGGAAGTCTTTGAGGCGATACAGGAAGGCGTAAACCTCCTGGGCGGGCTTGAAAAAATACTTGCTGGTAAAAATAAAATTCTCCTGAAACCTAACATCCTGCATGGTGATCCGCCCCAGAAAGGCACGACAACACACCCGCAAATTGTGCACGCACTGGGGAAAATGCTTATCAAGCTCGGATTTACTGTGACCTGTGGAGATTCCCCGGCGATAGAAAGCCCCAGGATGGCGATCAGGCGGGCTGGATTTGAGGATGTGTGTCGTGATCTCGGAATTGGTATTGCGGATTTTACACAGGGCGAAGAGAAAAGTATTCCCACGGGCGAGCAGAACAGGCTTTTTTATATTGCACGCGGAGTGCTTGAAGCTGATGGCCTTGTCAATCTGCCAAAGCTAAAAACCCATGGCCTCTTTGGAATGACAGGCGCAATAAAGAATCTCTTTGGTGTGATTCCTGGCGTGCGAAAGGCATGCTTCCATGCGAAGGTTCCGGATCCGCGCTCATTCGCACGCATGCTCGTGGATTTGAACAGGCTTGTGCAGCCATCGCTTTGTGTCATGGACGCGGTCATCGGAATGGAAGGAAATGGCCCCAGAAGCGGGACCCCTGTGGCCACAAATCTGCTGTTGTTTTCCACTGACCAGGTGGCCATGGACTCTGTTGCCTGCAAAATAATGGGTATGCGACCTGAGGATAATATTTTATTGCAATCTGCAAAAAAGGCTTGTCTTGGAGTAGCAGACCTGGATGATGTGGAGATTCGCGGAAAGCCTCTTTCGGATTGCCTTGCACACCATTACAAACTGCATCCGCCAGGCCACAAGACCTTCAGCGACTCGCCCATCAATAAATACATTAAAAGTTTTGTCGTACCGCGTCCGGTCATCAGCAAAAAGCTCTGCACATCCTGTGGTGTCTGTGTAAAAATCTGCCCTGCACAACCCAGAGCGCTCTGTCGGGGGAAAGGCAGGATTCCGGTAATTGACAGCAAGGCATGTATAAGGTGTTATTGCTGTCAGGAAGTCTGCCCACAGGGTGCAATTTCCATAAAAGTGCCGTTTCCTGGGGTCATTTTCCATGGATTTAAAGGCAGAATGTGATT
>RPPD01000342.1 GCA_003818675.1 Spirochaetaceae bacterium | reverse complement strand
CCTCGCCGCGGGCTTCATTACGCTTTTCTATCATGGCAACCAGACTGAAAACTTTTGAACTGCCTGCAGTACCCTTATTTATCTGTTCCGCCATCCCTGCAAGCTGGTGAAGGTGGGTTGTATAGATGACTCTGCATCCCATCATGCGGAAAATACGGACAATATCCCGTGCCAGGTAAAGACTCTCGCCAGCGCTTGTTGATGAAAGCGTTTCATTCAGAAGAAGAAGGCTGTGCCTTGTAGCTTGCTTGAAAATTTCATGCAGCCTTCCCGCTTCCTCGCCAAAACGTCCTGTGCCCTTTTCCAGGTCCTCACGCACAGGATAATGCGTAAGCAGTGCGTCTACCATGCTTAACCTGGCAGAGGATGCAGGCACGTACAATCCAGTCTGCATCATTATCTGGCACAGGCCAATTGCCTGGAGGAACGTCGTCTTGCCTCCGCGGTTTGGCCCTGTGAGTATGGCGATCCTGCCATCGACATTGAGGCAGAGCTCATTCGGTACTATTCTTTCCGCGAGACTGTCCGGATGCTTTTTATGGTCTTTGGCTATCTGATCCCCGTCCTCTTTGTTTCCGGATAGAAAGTGAATGGCGAGGTTGATATTGTAAAGTCCCGATGCAATAAACTCGCGCTTTTCCATGTCCAGTATCTCGGGCCGGGTCATGGGCATTCCCTCGGACTTAAGCGTCTGGACCATTTTCACGGCGCCGCGGAAAAACAAAAAATCTTCAACCAGCTTTACAAACAGACGACTGTTGACCGAAATAAATTCCTTCAAGCCCTGTGAGACAGGCCGCAATACCTTCTGGAGAATTCCGTAGATGTCCTTAAAAAGCGGAACCGAAAGCGGATTGATGACTTCAGGTGTTTCCGGAACCGAGTGCAGGGGCATGATGCCTGCAAGCTTCTCCGTGCCGAAGATCTTGCCGAAGGCCGGCCCATTAGTGAAGCGCCTGTCATTTATCGCCACAAGCGCGGCCTCGACAGGCAGCATCCCGGCATTGAGGTTAACACCCAGGGTGACGCTTTTGACATTGTTGACGTTCTTCATGAGCCCAGGCAGTTCTTTTTTAAGGTTTGCAAATATTGGCGTACTGCTGATCTCCCCAACAAGGTTTCCGAGCTTTCTCAAGCTGGCGGATTTCAGTTCTGCATCCCTTTTCCCTATTGTATCGGAGAGCTTGTCCACGCAGACGACGTAATATTCAAGCTCCCGCAGCCTCCAGACGACCTCCTGCAGTTCGGTCAGGTCATCACGCCTTAAATGCTCGGCATAATAGCGAAGTTCGTAAATTACCGGAAGAACTTCATCAATACAGGCTGTAATATCAGGAAAAGCCAACAGGTCATCAATTACTTCAAGTCTTGAGTTGATCGTCTGTGCATCCAGGCATGGCGTTGAAAATATTTCTGATAAAGTGGTCTGATTGCGGCTGTCAATTGTGAAAAAACCCACAAGCCTGTCAATGCAAAGATCAGCTGCTGTTTCCGCTGACAATCTTTTTGCTGCCTGCGGCCTGCCATGCGGCCAGAGAAGGCTGAAGCTCAGATCCAGGGCATTTTCAGAAGCGGATTGCGTCATGTACCAAGTCTACTATGAAAAAGTTTATTTTGAAAAGAGGCTTTCGCCTGACCTGTCCGATCAGGTGCGACTTATTACGGTTTAGTGGTGGTGATGGCCATCCCCGTCGTGTGCATGACCGTGGTCCTTTTCCTCGGGCGATGCTTCACGCACGTCCAGGACTGAAAGGTTGAAAAAGAGATCCATGCCTGCCAACGGGTGATTACCATCAAGCGAAACCATGTCTCCATCTATTTTTGTGATGTAGAGGAGATGGACACCCTCGGGGCTCTCTGCCTGCAGAGCCATTCCCACTGCCAACTCAGCGTCAGTTTGTATCAGGTCCTTTTTTACCGATGTCATAAGCCGCTCGTCATATTTGCCGTATCCGTCCTCCGCGGTGACCTTGATGTCAAAGGCATCGCCGGGCTTCCTGCCCTCAAGGCCCTTTTCAACACCCGGGATCATCTTCCCGTATCCGTGGAGGTACTGCAGGGGTTCTTTTTTCTCTGAAGTATCCAGGACGCTGCCTTTTTCATCCTTGAGTGTATAGTTAATCGTGACTATTGTGTCCTTGGTTATTTCCATGCGAATCCTCCTGGTTATTTGAAGCGTCCAATATATGCATTATTAAAGAATTAGTAAAGCTGAAATTGATTCATTTCCGGAAATCTGCTATGGTTGCTCAAGGATTCCCGATAGATGAATAAAACACCTTTGCTGAAAAAACGATATCACGTGATTAACCAGATCGGCGAAGGTGGCATGGGCAAGACATATCTTTCAACTGATACCAAAACAGACAGAAGTGTCGTGATCAAGATGCTCCATATACGCAAACTCGATGACTGGAAGACTCTCGAACTGTTCGACCGGGAAGCGCGCACTCTCAAAAACATCGACCATCCGTTTATTCCTGATTATATAGATTTTTTTTCCAATAAATCCGAGAACGATCCCTCGTATTACCTTGTTCAGGAGTATATCAAGGGCGATAATCTTGAGAAGATTGTATCACAAGGCAAACGTTTCACTGATGAACAGGTCACAGTCATCGCCAAAAACGTGCTTTCAATTCTGTCCTATCTGCATGGACTCCGGCCACCCGTGATTCACAGGGACATCAATCCCAGGAACATCATCCTGTCCAAAATCAACAAGTTGTATCTTGTTGATTTTGGTGCCGTAAGCGATGCGATACGCAGCTCCGAGTACGGAGGCTCCACTGTCGTCGGTACATTCGGTTTCATGCCGCCCGAACAGATGATGGGAAGCGCTGTTCCTTCATCCGACCTTTATTCGCTGGCTGCCACGCTTGTTTTTCTGTTATCACACAAAATGCCGGGTTCGATTCCCGTAAAACACATGAAGCTCGATTACAAGCCATATGTAAAGACATCTGCGGCACTCTTTCGCTTCATTGACGCATGCCTGGAACCGGATGTCTCGCACCGTGTGGCAAACGCCCAGGACGCTCTTGCAATACTTGAAAACCACAACCTACCATCCATGTCCAAAATGCCGCGTGAAACGGCCGATACAAAAGAGACCAAGAGTCTCGCTTTGCCATTTGGGTCACTGATTAAAGTTACAAATATGGATGTTGACTGTGTTTCAATCACCTTACCCCGCAATCCTGGAAAATCCCTGGCGTTTTTCGGTCTATCAACAATCTGGTTCATTTTCATTTTCGCCTGGACTGCATTTGCGCTTTCCTTCGCAGGCCTCTTCAGCCTTTTCTCTGTGCCATTCTGGATAGCCGGGGTATTTCTCGTGGCAAAGGGCATCGGAGGCATGAAGAACGAGACCATAAAACTGACGCCCGGCAATATCGAACTCCGCAAGTCCATATTGGGCGGGAAAATGATTCTCCCCCTGGAACGCATTACCCGGGTCGCCAATGGAAGCAGACTGCCGCGCTTG
>RPPD01000341.1 GCA_003818675.1 Spirochaetaceae bacterium | reverse complement strand
TCAGATTCCAGATATCTATGTGGCAAAAGCAAATTGAGTGATTATGACAGCGCTCTCCTTCTTGTCAATTCCGTGACCGGAGAGACACTCATCATACCTGATTCATCACTTATAATTCACGATATTGTCTTTGACGCATCCACGCAGACCGTCTATACACTCGGTTTTGAACAGATCGGCAGCAATCTGTTTACTGTAATCAAAAAACGTACTGGAGATAATTTTTCAAAGGAAACGATACTTTTTCAGAAGCAGGGTGATTCTGTTCATGCTTCACTGGCATTTGACGAACATACTCACAGGCTTTTTTTTACGTTAGGTGACAACATTATATATTTTCATACCGGATCAGCTATTGCACAGCTTGAAAAATCTTCCCAGCCTGTACGCAAAATTATATTTCATGGTGACAAGATATTTTCCCTCAACTCAGACTCCTCCATCACTGTCTGGAGCACTGTTTCCGGAAAAACCATTCTGGATTTCTTTCTTTTCGAGGATGCTGGCTGGATCTTGCTGACAAGGGACGGAAAGTACCACTCTCAAGGCGGCGGGGAAAATCACCTGAATGTTTTTGAAGGTTCCAATATCTTCGACCGCTCTGGCGACAGGCGGCAAATTGAAGATAAATACAGGCTTAACTTCAAGTCAAAATAGGATTTTTGGCGTGGAGAACGAATAGTTTCCACTATTTGCCTTTTTACTATAAATTATTCGTTCTCCGTCCCATGATTTTAATCATGGGACGGGTTAGCTGATATCTTTGCTACAGCCTCATCAACGGCTTTCTGGATTTCTTTTCCGTACTTTGGATCATCTTCCTTTGCTTTTGCATAAAGTGTTCCGAGAAGTGAAACGCGATAACACGGTTTTGAATGGTTTAAGGCATAGGCTGCCATGTCCAGAACGCAGTCCTCGCACGTGCATATGTCCTTCCTGCCTTCAATGGCCTTTTCCAGAAACTGCAAGACCAGCCGTTCTGTTTCATTCTGCAGATTTTCGAAATTGTATGAATCTCGCAGGGACATCTTATTGCCTCCTACACCATACACTATGTCATTTTAACGTCAAACGCAAGCGGAAAAAAGATTGCTACTTGCAGTCTACATCACGGGTTCATTCGCAAGTGCTTCAAATCTTGTGTAATCAGGTATAAAGGCTACATGGCGTGTGCCCACAGGGCCGTTTCGCTGCTTGGCAATAATGAGTTCTGTCACAACCTCATTGCCCATTTCATCACTCTTCTTGTCCGACTGCCTTTCGCGATGAAGAAAAATAACCACGTCCGCATCCTGTTCTATGGATCCGGATTCACGCAAGTCAGCAAGGGCAGGCCTTTTCCCTTCTGTTTCTCTTTTTACCTGAGAGAGTGCTACAACTGGGATTTCAAGTTCCCGCGCAAGAGCTTTAAGAGATCTGCTGATTTCCGCAATCTGTTCATGTCTCGGGAGTTCCATATTTTCAGCCTGAATGAGCGAAATGTAATCGATAAAGATGATATCAACATCCTGCTGGAGTTTCATCCTTCTGGCAAGTGCGCGAAGATCCAGCAGCTTGAGGTTCGGTGAATCTTCAATGTAAAGTTCCGCCTCATATATTTTCCCGGCAGCCTCTGTGATTGAGTGAAAATCTGCCGGCCTAAGCAGTCCGCTTCTGAGTTTTCGCGCATTAAGCCTCGCCTCACTTGAAAGCAGACGCTGGATCAATGCCATGCCTGACATTTCAAGCGTGAAGAATCCCACTGCCCGCTTTTGCCGCATGGAGATATTAGCGGCCATGGACAGGGCAAAGGCTGTTTTCCCGACCGAAGGCCTCGCACCTACGACAATAAACTCCGATTTCTGAAATCCGCTGGTGAGTTCATCCAGCACGTCAAATCCGGAAGGAATTCCTGTATAGCTCTCCTTGGTGTGATATCCTCGTTCTATGGCCTCAATAGTCTTGGGCACCAGGTCCTTTGCCGCAAAATAATTGCTGGAACTCTGCATTTCTGTAAGCTTGAAGATGCCCTGCTCGGCCTCCTCTATTATCATGCGCACGTCCCGGCTTTCCTCAAAACTTGTGGCGATGATTTCTGATGCGACCCGCGCGAGTTTACGCCGGATGGAACATTCCTGGACTATTTTAGCGTAGTATTCAACATTGGCACTGGTGGGAACCCTTGAAGAAAGTTCAGCCAGATATGTGGCGCCACCAGCACCTTCAAGCATGTTTTTTGTTTTAAGTTCTTCTGTTAGCGTGATCAGGTCTATAGCATCGCCGCGATTGAAGAGATCAAGTATTGCCTGGTATACACGTTTGTGTGCATTCTTGAAAAAATCATCGGGCCTTAGATATCGGATTACTTCCGAAATGGCATCCGGGTCAAGCAGCATGGCACCCAGAGTGGCAGTTTCCGCCTCTTCATTATGCGGCGGAATCTTGTCTTTTAATGTCTGTTCAGCCATCTGGATCCTGTCCCTGTTTGCCCTTGACAGAATAAATGTCGGGCAAAAGGTCTGCCCGACACAATTCATTCAACAATCATTTGCCGATTCTTTCATGACGAAGCTGTTTCAGTTTCAGGAGCAGCCTCGGTTTCAGCAGGTTCCGAAGACTCTTTTTCCTCGGTCTTCTTCCCTGCAACCCTGGCCTCTTCTTTAGTCTCTTCCTTTACTTCAAGCGGCTTTACAGTAACCTTGAAGGAAGCCTCTTCATTGCCGTACAGTTTCACCTTGATGGTGTAATCACCAAGTGATTTGATATGATGCTCTGGAACATCAATCTTTTTCTTTTCAATTGAGTATCCGCGTTTTTGCAGTTCCTCTGCAATGTGTCCGCTTGTTATAGAGCCGAAGAGCTTGCCATGCTCCCCCGACTGCACGCTGAATACGATCACTTCATGCTGGATCTTGTCCTTGATACTCTGTGCCTGTACGCGCTTTTCTGCCTTGCGCTTCTCTATTGCAGTTTTACGCTGGTTCAAAATCTCAAGTGCATGCTTTGACACAGGCACAGCAAGCTTCTGCGGGAGGAGATAATTCCTGGCATAGCCGGATGAAACCTCGCAGACGTCCCCTTCCTCGCCGACGTTCATAACGTCATGATTCATTATTATTTTTACACGCTTTCCCATATTGTCACTCCATGGTCTGTAGTCTCTTTGATAAGCTGGCCGTGTTTGTCACGTCAGCCCTGCCTCGAGACATAAGGCAGAATTGCGATGACACGGGCACGTTTGACGGCCTGTGAGACTTTCCGCTGGTGCTTGGCGCATGTCCCTGTGATCCGACGGGGCAGAATTTTGCCGCGATCAGAAACGAACTTGCGAATGGTGCCGATATCCTTGTAGTCTACCTTTACCTTGCCTGTGCAGATCTTGCAGACCTTTTTCTTGAAAAACGGTTTCCCGCGCCCGCGCCCGCCGAACTTGTCGTCGCAATCACGGTCTTTGTCACGGAATTCCCGGTCTCCGCGGTCTCCACGGTCTGTTATTTCACCGCCATCGTGACGCTATAGT
>RPPD01000340.1 GCA_003818675.1 Spirochaetaceae bacterium | reverse complement strand
GCGAAAAAGCAGGATGCTGCCGCCAGAGAGTATTAATGTCCCAAATATCAGAGTCACAGGATCAAGTGTAAAAAACAGTATTTCCCTTCCTGCTAAAATCACGATCATGGCGCCTGCCGTATAGAATGAATGTGAGCGGTATGCTGCGAGAAAATAATTAATTACAGTAAGAAGCAGAAGCGCCAGGGTTATGATAAAAAGCCCCTGCTCATCCCCTGGCTTATGGAGTCCCGAGGACAATACGACATCCCGATCAAAGGAAATGCTGAAAGCGAGTAGGGCTGACACGAGGAATTCAATTCCCACAACCACCTCAAATTTCTGGTAGTTCAGGTCCAGTGCATAGAGACTCGCAGTAAAAAGCGATATCAGACCTGCGAGTCTTCCAGAATACACTATCCTGGTAGCCACCACTCCAAGCGCTGAGGAAGTCTCGGTCATGAAAAGGAGCATTATCCCCATCCTGAACACCTCAAACATCAGTGAAAAGAAAAAAATAGAAATGAAGAAAAGCTCTGCACTCCCGGTTTTCCTGAATAAATGCCTGAGATACACAAACGCCGCAAAACCACCGCCAACAACTATCCCTGAGGCGATAGAGCTTTCTATCATTCCCCGGGATGCAGGCGAGGAAGAAAACCAGAAAGCCGCGGACTCCTGGAATGACAGCGGAGTACCCGTCAACGCCAATACAGCCACTACAGTACCACAGACTGCAAAAAACAGCCCAAAGAGAATGGCTGAAATAAAAAAAATCGCCAAAAAGGAATACCGTGATCCAAATGCCATGGTATAATTGTAGTATATTTGACAAAAATGGTGAAGACTAAAGGCCCCAGAAAAAACTATAGGATTTTTTTAATCAGACGATAACAATAAGAGAGGTATCTTATGACGCGGAAAGCGGTTCTACTTGCAACACTTCTATCCTTCTCTGCGCCCATCCTTATTGCAGGGGACATTTCCCGTTTCATGAATTTGGGATTCTCCGATGATTCCAAATATTTCATGTTCGGACAGTACGGCATCGACGCTTCAGCAGACACTCCATATGCACAGTATTTCATTATAGATGTTGCAAAAAACAGCTATGTGCAGGGCGGAACACAAAGCCAGACCTATACCTCAAAGGCTCTTCCTGGGAATGACGGATCAGGCGGCCTGTTCATGCTTCTTGAAAAGACCTACAGCACCATACAGAAATACAAAATCAACCACCTTACAACAGGAAGAATCGTATACGTCCTCATCGATGGTGAAAAACCACAGTCTGAACTCGAGTTCCGTGATTTTACGGCAGGAAACCTCTACTCCGTAAAGCTTTCACAGAATTCAACAGGCAGCGGGACCACGGTCGCATCAAGCTTCTCCATCAATGTTACCGTCTCTGGAGCAGGTGGAACCAAGACCACATACACAATAGGCAGGCCGGATTACACCCGCAAGGGCATTAAGGAATACCGCATCAAGTATGTCATCATTGCTCCTGACGGAAAATCGCTTGTCTTTGTCCTGGAGCGCACAGAAGTGGGTGCCAAGGGCGAAAGTGTTCGCTATATGGTGGAGACACAGACAATCAGATGATTCCCACGACAGTAATCTCCCTCGGCGGCTCGATCATCTCCCCTGACAGGGTGGATGACATGTTCCTGAAACAGTTTTATTCACTTGTCATGGACTTCATCGCGACTGATGGCGGAAACCGTCTCATCCTTGTAACAGGCGGCGGTGCACCTGCACGTGAATACCAACGCGCTTACAGGAGTGTTTCCTCAAAACCAGAAGACCTGCGGGCTGACTGGATCGGAATTGCCGCCACCAGGCTTAATGCGGAGCTTGTACGCCACATTTTTTCCGAAGAATGTCCTGATCCCGTGGTAAATGATCCTACGGCAAAAATCTCCTTTACTGGCCGCATACTCGTGGCTTCAGGATGGAAACCTGGATTTTCCACGGACAATGATGCTGTACTTCTGGCAGAGCGATTTAGCGCCAGTCAGGTTATCAACCTTTCCAATATAGAGCAGGTCTACACGGATGACCCGAAAAAAAATCCGCAGGCAGAGCCTATGGACACGATCAACTGGAAGGAGTTCCGCAAGATTGTCGGGGATGAATGGATACCGGGAAAAAACGTGCCCTTTGATCCAGTCGCTGCACGCCACGCCGAAAAGGTTGGTCTCACAGTTATTTTCGCCGCGGGCAAAGACATCGCCAACCTTAAAAATATACTTGAAAAAAAATCCTTTAAGGGAACCATAATCAGACCCTAAATCCACAGGAATAGTGCCAGACTGGTGTCGCATAATTCCCTGGAAAAGGATTTGTCAATTTAAAATCAGGAATCCACTGATCATCTTCCGCCAGCTCCTGAAAATATCCGTTTTCTATTCCAAGTTCTTCAAGAAATTCCTGGATCTGGCCATACTCATTACCGGTGATTTTCCCTTGTATACATGACCTGCTCTCATTCTCGCAGGAGAGAGGAATGTACTGGGTCATGATTGACAGGATGGCACGGTCTCCAAGGTTTTCTACATACCAGGCGAGGCACTCCCTCGTTTGTGCAAGATGTCCTGGTATGGCAAGGTGTCTAAGGATTATCCCGCGGTTAAGCATATCATTTTTCCAGACAAGCGGTCTTGAGGCGGCCATTGCCTTGATTGTTTCTGCCGCAAACCCAGGATATTCAGGACAGCAGAAGAGCTCTTCTGCAAGTTTTACAGACAGCGTTTTCAGATCAGGCAGATATATATCAACAAAATCGTCCAGGAGACTGACTGTTTCCATTTTTTCGAAACCCGACGAATTCCATACCACTGGCATTGAAAGCCCGTTCTTCCTGGCCATGTACATCGCATTTGCAATTGACGGGATGAATTGAGTTCCTGTAACCAGGTTAAGAGTTGCAGCACCGCGTTTTTGTAAAGATAGAAATATTTCCGCAAGCTCACTTTCTGTAACAGTTATTCCTAAATGGCCCCTGCTGATCTGGGAGTTCTGACAGGAAAAACATTGCAGAGTGCAGCCTGAAAAGAAAACCGTGCCTGAGCCTGTATCCCCCGTGATGGGCGGCTCCTCTCCGCGGTGAAGGCAGGCTGCTGCCACCTTCGCATGGCTGGTTTCTCCACAGAAACCCTTTTCGCCCGAAAGTCTGTTAACTCCGCATTCCCGGGGACAGAGCATACAGGACTCATACATGGATTTCAGATCTGACATAACTGAGAATATACCGGCCATACATGTCCCTTGACAAGAGCGGAAAATCCGCTATTATTGATTTTCCACACGCCGATGTGGTGAAATTGGCAGACACGCCAGACTCAAAATCTGGTGCCCGCAAGGGTGTATCGGTTCAAGTCCGATCATCGGCAAAAAAGTCCCCGGATGGGGACTTTTTTGCCTTGGAGTTTCAAAATATCTGGTATTTTGAAAAAAGAATATGAAACTCCACGGCAGATATCTTGTCAATCCGTAGCGTTATCTATTTAGGGAACCTC
>RPPD01000339.1 GCA_003818675.1 Spirochaetaceae bacterium | reverse complement strand
CCAAGGCGCACACAAACAGGCAGGGCCGTCTGGTCAATTCCTGTCTTGCCTGCAAAAGACACTTCCACCCATTTACCATTGCTTGAACGGATGTCAGACGATGCAAAACTGCTTCCAAAGACAGACATATTAGCGCCCTTGCCGCCGGGGCCAACCTGTTCAACCAATACCCATGCCGAGACCCTGTAGAATGTTTCTGGTTGTACACTGATCCACTGGATCAGGCGTGAGTCGTTTGGCACGTGGTTTACCATCAGAAGCGAGCGCTCCCCTGAATGGCTGATTCCTTCAACAGGGACCATCAATGTAGATGCGTCATTCATCATAAACGCGCTCGGGTTCCACATGGAGATATTTCCAAGCAGTTCCTCCTCAAAACCCCCGTTTACAACGAGATTTTGCCCATACAGAAGAATAATATTCCCCGCCAGAAAGAAAATTGTAGATACAATTGCCAGTTTCTTGTTCATGGAAGCCTCCTCATGCTCTCCCCGTATATTCAGTATAATTTATTCCAGATATTTTGCTCATATAAAATAAATTCATTTCCATTATATGCTAATATTATCGGTAACACGCCAAATGATGATTCCACAGGCAGATGCGAGAAAGGCTGTGGAGTCGGCCTTGGTGTGGGCAGCGGTGTAGGCGTGGGAACTGGTGTTGGCAACGGAGTCGGTGTTGGCCGCGGAGTTGGAATTGGTGTAGGTCTGGGCGTTGGTCGCGGTGTAGGCGCTGGTGTTGGACGCGGTGTTGGTGCAGGCGTCGGAGACGGTTTTGGCGTAGGTGTCGGTGTTGGCCGCGGAGTTGGTGTGGGAACAGGCGTCGGTCTTGGAGTTGGTGTCGGGGTTGGTCGCGGTGTAGGAGTCGGAGTGGGCGTGGGCTGCGGCGTGGTTTCCGGCGTTACAGTAATTTCCTTCGTGGTGTCAAGGCTGGTCCCTGCCGGATCGAGCGTGATTGTCTTTGTTTCTTCTATCATCACAATCTGGCGCTTTTCCTGGAGCACCCTGAAAGCAAAATCCTCGGTTTCGCCCGGAAGGAGGACGAAATCAAATTCCCTAGCCTCATAAAAATGATACACCGGTATGTTCCCGTACACTATCTTCAGTGTCCATCGTCCCGGTCTGACCCCCTCGAAAACGAATTCCCCGTTTTTATTGGTGAGAAGCCTGTGCACATCGGTCCCGTTTGTCAGTTCAACAAGCGCGTTGGTTATATTGGATGAGCGCATAAGCGTCTCTTCACCGCCGCCTGCTGACACTGCGGGTTTTTCTGCTGAATATATCGCGACATGACCCCGGACGCTGCCGGAGATAATGAGTTTGAAATCAATGACCTTCTCATCCCCGCGCTTTAAGTCCACCGGCAAGGGCATGGCGATGTCGGGAATGACATCTCCGCTCAGGTCCGTTCGGTCTACGGTCAGGTAGTGGAGTCCCTCTTTTGCGAGATAGAACGAATAATCGCCGTTTCCATCGGTCCTGGCGGCCATTCCGTTTATGCGCAGGATCACGCCTTCCCGCCCGCGGCCAGTACTGTCGTCGGTAACCCTCCCCCTGACAAGCGCGATGGACTGCTTTCGAGAAACAGGGACATCAAGAGGCATTGTATATTTCACCCAGAAACTGAAACCCTGGCTTGTTCCCTCGTAATTGGAAACCAGGAGCCATGAGAGTGCGGCTGAAAGAAGGTGTTTGTTTTCAAACCTGTGGGAAAACTGGCTGGCCAGTTCCAGGGACATCCAGCCGATGCTTTCGGTCGGAATGAACCAGGTGTTTTTCACGCTCGCTTCAAGATCTGTGCTCCCCCAGTCAAACCGCGAACTGACTCCCCCGCCGATGCGGTGGGAGGCGTCGTTCACAGAATCAAAAATACCGTCATACAGCAGCGAAAAGTCAAGGCTGATTCCCTGTGCGATCCTCCACTCAGCACCCGCCTGGTACTTGTGGGTGAATGTATCGCGAAGGGTAACGAAGTCATGCCTGAGCGCGAAAAAGAAAACACCCCTCAGGGTATAATCCGGAAATGGTTGACGCACCATGAAATGCAGGTTGTTTTCCATGATGTCATAAGCATAGGCCGGGAACCTGTCCGTGATCTGCTGGTTCTGGAATGTTAGGCTCAGTCTGGTCTTTATGTCAGGAATGGTATACCCGGTACCGAGCTGGAGAAGCCGGTTCCTTACCGCTGCGGACAGGACAGGGTCGAGCCCGAGGTTGGACTCCGCGAAGGAAAACTGTACGTTTGCGGCGAGCCGGTCCTCCAGGAACTTGAATGAGCTGGAACCTGCGAGCCGGTACATGTCCCGGTAATCACCGTCATAATCAGGATCGGCATAGAGACCCTGCAGGCTCCATGTCATCCATCCGTGGTCGCCCGTGCTTTCGAAGAATCCCGCCTTGGAAAAGAGCCCCTGCTCTTCCATCTCGCCCGCGAGGTCAAGGGAAAAACGCAGGGTAGAGATCGGCGAATAATACTGTTCAATCCCGAAGAAGATGTCACTCGCAAGGTTGCTCGCCACGTTTGCAGCGACACGGTAATCATAATTCCCAGGAAAATCCGGAGCCGTATGCGTGTACTCCACGAAGCCGGCTGCGAACTGGCTGACATCATCGGACCAGAGGTCCTGGTAATAATGCGCTCCGATGCGCATCGGGTCTGTCTTGACTATCAACCCGGCACCCCGGGCATAATGGTACTTCGCAATTACAGGCGAAAGTTCCCATCCCCGATCTCCCAGAAGTACATCCAGGAATGGCGACGAATAATCAATCCTGTACCGGTCGGCTGGATTCATGAGAAGGTCATTTGAAGTATCCATCCGCTTCTTCAGATCCACCTCAATGCGGTGATCGCCTTTTTCATCCAGCGTGCCACGGCTGAAAACCGTCGCCTCGGAACCTGCAAGCCAGGTATCATCCTGGTAATCAATGAAACCCTTGAGTCCGACCTCAACAGGAAGCGTGTGCATAATTGAGGCCTCGGATCCCGAGAGCGGTATGATTTCAACATAGCTGATCGCGCGGGAAAAGACCGGGTTTTCCTCCTGGCCCTGCAGATAGCCCTGGACGCGCAATTCCACGCGATGCTTGAACGCCTTGTAAACTATCTGGGCTGCCGTAACCTCGATGATAACGGTCTTCTGATCGCCCGCCGCGATCCTGATCCTGTCTGTGCCGGAATCGGGTACAGGTTCAAGTATGCGGTATGAAAATCCCTCTCCCGATTTTACGGTCATCAGGCATTCAAGGTCAGCATTCCCGCTGTTGCGTACAATGAATACTGACTGGTAATTGGCTCCGGTCAGGGAATACCCCGGGGATGAAAGCAGCTTTACCTCAATACCTGATTTGGACAGGACCGTAACCGCGAAGGACACCTCCCGGAAGCTGGCCGGATTTCTGGAATCGGCAAGACGGTATGAGAGACTGTATTCACCAGCCTTCGCTTGCTCGGGGATGAAAAAATGGACAATCTCGATCTCGGTATCAAGCGCGGCT
>RPPD01000338.1 GCA_003818675.1 Spirochaetaceae bacterium | reverse complement strand
CCCTGTATCAGAAAAGCTTTTGGGCAGGGTCCTTGATCCCATGGGCAAACCCATAGACAACAAGGGTGACATTGGTTCTTCCGAGTTTTATTCAATCTTCAACAGTCCGTCGGACGTGCTCAAACGCAAACGCATCCTTGAACCAATCGCCACAGGTGTACGCTCAATAGACGGTCTTCTAACCGTTGGGAAAGGCCAGCGACTTGGTATTTTTTCAGGATCAGGTGTTGGAAAATCAACGCTCCTTGGGATGATCGCGCGCAATACTTCTGCTGATGTTAACGTCATAGCGCTGATTGGCGAGCGCGGCAGGGAAGTGCGCGAGTTCATTGAGAATGATCTCGGTCCCGAGGGTCTTGCGCGTTCGGTTCTCGTGGTTGCAAGCTCCAACAAACCGCCACTGTCCAGAATACGCGGCGCATACGTGGCAACTGCAATCGCGGAATATTTCCGTGACCAGGGCAAGGATGTCATGCTGATGTTTGATTCGGTCACCCGCTTTGCCAGGGCACAGAGGGAAATCGGCCTTGCAATCGGAGAACCTCCTGCCAACAGGGGATATACCCCATCGGTTTTCTCGCAGATGCCCAAGCTTCTTGAACGCTGTGGTACCGGTGAAAAGGGCACGATAACCGGTTTTTACACGATTCTTGTAGAAGGCGATGACATGGATGAGCCCATAGCAGACACGGTCAGGGGAATACTTGACGGGCACCTGGTGCTTTCAAGAAAACTCGCGCAAAAATCACACTATCCTGCCGTGGACGTGCTACAGTCCATCTCCAGGCTTGCCATTACAGTTGCTCCGGTAGAGGTGACAAAGGCCACAAATTATACAAGAAAAATGATGGCAGTATATGGAGAGGCAGAGGACCTGATAAATGTTGGAGCATATGTGAAGGGCTCAAACCCGGAGATAGACGAGGCAATAGACAAGATACCGGTAATAAACAGGTTTTTGCAGCAGGAGATAAAGGAAAAAACCGGTTTGAAGGAGACATTTGAAAAATTGGGCGAGATCGCCGGAATAAGCATGGCGCAGGGAGAAAAGGGTGAGGAAGTTCCAATTCAGACTTGAACGGCTCCTTGAGCTGCGAAAATATCTCGAGCGTGAATGGGAGCTCAAACTTGCCCAGATCACAGGTAAATGCCAGCTTTTGCGCCAGATGATAAGAATCTGCTCGGACAACATATTCAAGAGCATAGATGAGCGCGGAATAGGTGCGGGTGCGGTTGACATAGCATATTTTCTGGAACACGAGCTTTTTGTGAGAAGAATGAAACAGGAAATTCTCATGCACGAGGCTGAACTTGAGATAAGAAACCGCGAGCGCAATGAAATACACAAAAAGTACATTGAAGTTTCAAGAAAGCGGAAGGTTCTTGATAAATTGAAAGAAAAGCGCGAGGCAGAGTATTATAAGCATGCGAAAAATGAGGAATTTAAAGCCATGGATGATATCAATACATCGGCCCTCATACGCAAAAGACTCGCCCATCAGCAATAAGGAGGATGCCCGTGGCTGAATACTCAACCATACCTGTGAGCCTGCGCATTTTTGTGCTGCTCCTGATCATATTTTTCCTGGTAATACTCGGATTTGTCATCCTGACAAGCCTTGGATTCATAGATGCCAGGGGTTTTTTATCACCATTTTACAGGCTTTTCGGGATTTCAACACAGAAAGATATAAATCTGGATGACCCAATGCTCCTGGTGCGCCAGCGCGAGGAAAAAAACCGTGATGCACTCGGGCTGTGGGAAGAGGAGCTTGCGCTGCAGGAAAAGCAGATTGCAGAGCACTCTGCTGTAATAAAGGAGACCGAGGAACGGCTTACAGAGGCGCAAAAAGCCATTGAGGAGGCACAAAAAACTGTCAAGGACGGGCAAGAAGAGTTCGATGATAGAAGGAGACGGCTAGAACAAAAGTCGGAACAGTTTTTGAGCATGCCTCCCGAGAACGCGGTGAAAATCATGCTTGAGATGGAAGACATGGAAGTGATCGAGGTTTTCCGGGTCACCGAGGAACTTGCGGTCAAGAACGACCAGATGTCCATTGTTCCGTATTGGTTATCATTGATGCCACCTGAAAGGGCGGCGGATTTGGACCGGAAGTGGAGATAGACTCCTGGCAGCCGTCTAAACGAAGAGGATAGCCGTATCGGGAAAGATCCCGATGCAAGGTTATCCGAACGGACGGAGGCCAAAAGTGTCCCAGGCAATCACGCTCACAACAATCATCCCAGCACAGGAATTAAAGACAATAAGCCAGGAGCATGATTTTTCCCAGTCAAAGATCAGGGAAGGCGATGAACCGTCCCGCAAGTTTCTGAAGCTGCTTGAAGAAAAGAAACGCGGTGCGGAACAGGACCATGACAAGGTGCAGCCTTCCGGGAGACTTGACCGGGAACAAAACGCGGAAAAAAACACGCTCGCCGCGGCAAGGAAAAAGGATGTTCCTGTCGAGAACCTCCATGAAGACAAATCCCGTGAAATGTCCCGTAATGTCAGGGCGCTTGTGGAGAGAACAGGGACACTCCAGAAAGATCTCAAGGAACTCAAGCTCCAGCTAAAGAAGGTTTTGGAAGAACCAAAGCGCACACCCGAACAAGTCAGAAAAACGCCCTACATCCAGGTGAGCACCATGATGCAAAATCAGACTGATCAGGGTGCAAAGAAAATCACTCAATCTGCTAATGATAAAAATCTGCACGAAACAAGAAAGATTGGCAGTCTGAAGGACGGGAAAGAACGTGTTGAAACTGCAGCAAAGCCCAAGGCTGTAATAATTGACCTGCGTGATACCGTAAAAACTCAAGTTGACAGCAAAAACACCTCAGGCAAAAAAGAGGTTGTTTACAAAAACAATTCTGCAAGGCCTGTGGATGAAATAACAAAAGCAGATGGCCAGGAATCGGGGACAATAAGGTATTTTTCAAAAGCGGGCATGCTCGCAGAAAGCCAGGCAGCAAATATTTCACACGATGAAAACCATGCGGACTTTTCGCAGACAGTGAAAGATCCGGTCAGTTTGCCCAGGTTGGCGGAAACCCTTAAGAATGAAATGGTAAAACATACAGGCATAATCCTCAAAAACAATGGTGAAGGGGAGATAAACCTTGTACTAAAGCCCGAGTCCTTGGGCTCGGTCCGGGTCAAGCTTTCGCTCGAGGATAATAATATAGTTGGCAGAATATTTGTCGAAAATAATACTGTGAAGCAGATTTTGGAGAGCAATCTTGACGATCTCTCCAATTCCTTCTACAACCAGGGGTTTGGGAAGTCTGTGATAGATGTCTTTGTCCAGGGTGAAGGGTCACAGAATCAGAATGCCGGTGAGGACAAGGATAATGTCCTCAAATTTGCCAATAGCAGAACTGAATATCTGGATCCTGCTTTCTCCTGCCAGGAGATTGCACCAGATTATGAATATGTGAACATAGTCCTGTAAGGAGGATCGAATATGGGAATTGATGGAATTTCGGGAGTACAGGCTTTTAAGCCACAGACCACCTTT
>RPPD01000337.1 GCA_003818675.1 Spirochaetaceae bacterium | reverse complement strand
GGATATTCCCGGCGGCACGAGTATCTTGTGGAGCACCCGCTCTGTTTCCTGTACGGTTCCCAGAAGTGTTCCCGCCTTTACCTGGATTCCCTTTTTCAGGGCAGCTGGAACAAAGTGCCATTTCTTCTTTCTGTCCAGGGCGGGCATATCGATCCCGCGCTCGATGAAGTGAGTGGATATTTTGAGGATTTCCTCAAGGGGCCGCTGTATTCCGTCATAGATGGTGCCGATGAGTCCAGGCCCCAGTTCCACTGAAAGGGGCATGCCTGATCCGTAGATATTCTCACCGGGTGTCAGGCCTGTTGTGTCCTCGTAGACCTGAATGACGGCGGTATCTCCCTCGAGCTTGATCACCTCGCCCACGATGCGCACCTCGCCCACGCGGACGAGTTCCAGCATCATCGCGTCCCGCACCCCGCGGGCTATGATTACCGGACCGTTTACTCTTTTCACCTGCCCGATGATTCGTTCGTTCATATGAGTACCTCTATCCCCAAGTCCTTCAGAAATCCGCGTTTTCGCCCGCGAAAAGGCTGTCAAAAATCATGGCCCGGATTTCCGACTGGTAGCGCAAAAGGCGCGTGTGCACACCGTTGTTGAACGCAAGCTGCCCTGCCGCATCCCGTAAAAGAATGCCCTGCCCGAGAAGCGGCGGCAGAGCCGATTTTTTCAGGCTGACGGTTCTTCCCGTCAGTTCAAGCACTTTTTTCTGTGCAGTTGACAAAAGCCTGTCGGTGACAAGCAATGATTCCGGCACGGAAGTGTTCACAGTCATCTTTTCGCACCCTAGTCCGATCGCGGCCTCAACGATCCAGCCCGCAAGCACATCGGTGTATTGCGATTGGCTCACCATGTCAGCAAAGCGCTTTTCCACCGCGCGGATGACCTCCTGGAGCATGTTGTCACGCACCTTGAGGCGCATCTTCCGCCTCTCGACCGCCAGCGCTGAATCGCTGGACTTCTTCATCTGCTCCATCTGGCGTGAAGCGGTGCTTGCGGCCTCATCGCGAATGGTCTTGACTTGCCTTGACAGGTCCTCCCGCCTCTGCGAGAGCGCCTTTTCCACCTCGGCGACAATACGTCCAGCCTCTTCTTCCGCATCCTGTTTGATGTCACGCACAAGATCATTCTGCTGGACAGAAGCCTGCTCCAGTTTATCGTTCCGCCCTGCAACCTGCTTCCCGTTTTTTTTGTTTGTTTGCGTTCTGTTCACAGTTTTATCCCAATGGCATCATTGGCCATTTTCCGAATGTCGGCCTTGCCTTCCATGGGCCCCTGTCGATCCTCCACTTCCACTATAAGCGGAAACTTCTCCCGAAAAAGGTATCGGTCAACAAGCGGCCTGATGAGATCTGCAATCCGTTCGGTGATGATTATTATGCCGTTGTTTTGGTCAGCAATAGCCTCGTTAAAAGCCTGCACAGCCTGGTCGGGTGTGGTGACGACCCGGCCGCGCACTCCCACCATGCCAAAGCCAAGAACAGCATCCTCATCACCGATGATGTAATACTGCATTCTCTAAATTATCCAAGGATAAGGAACGCGAGTACAAAGCCGAAAAGCATGATACCTTCGCCAAGAGCCACAAAGAGCAGCGCTTGTCCTGCGATTTCCGGTTTTTCACCAATGGCGCCCATGGCAGCCGAACCGACATTGCCTACTGCAATGCCTGCGGCAATTGCGCCAAAGCCAAATGTCACTGCCGCGGCGATGAGCTTGAACTTCTCAACATCGGCGTTGACCTGCACTTCGCTCACCTGCGCTGCGGCGGTTTTTCCGTCGGAACCGGATGATTCTGCGGCTTTTGCGGGTTCCTCGGCAAACAGATCAGACACGCAGAATACGAATCCCATAAGACAGAAAATCACAACCGCCAAAAAGCTGAAAGCGACTTTCTTTTTAAAATTTTTACTGGCCTTTTGCATCAAATCCTCCTTAATATTCCTTTCCCTGTTAATTCCTGTCTTCAAGTGAAACCGGAGCATATATTTCCCCGGAGCCCCTGAAGTACTTGGAAAAAAATTCGTAATAATTCAAGCGGAGAGACTGTATCCCCGCGGAAAGACCCTCAAACGCAATGACCACAACGTTCCCCAGCACCAGGACTATCCATGAAACCACCGAGAACTCCCCGCCCGTTCCGAGCTTGGTGGCTATATCAAAAAACGCGATCATGAGTGCCACGTGCGCAATCCCAAGGCCTGCCACGCGCATGAATGAAAGCGTGTTGGAAAGATACCCGGAAAAAATCTCGAATATTTCCATGAGCCATTCCCCGAAAAATTTAATCGGGGTTGCAGGACTGAACTTCAGGGTTGGATCATGTTTTTTGTGCAGTATGAACTCAACCACGGATTTCAGGCCGATAAGACAAACCGGGATGCCAAGTGCAAAAAGCATCGCGGTGTTGTCAGGAACACTTTTGAATCCAGTCTGTGCAAAAGAGTAAACGACAAACACGCCGCCGCCATAGATCCATGAACCGAGGATCCCGCCCTTGTCAAAAAACAGACGGAACCATTTCCGCGTTCTTATGCAGTTGATCCAGTTCAAAAGCAGACCAAGACCGATTGTCATGATGCCGAAATACAGAGTGATTATAAGGACATCTATGACGCTGCGCACACTGCCTGTTGTAGGCGCATGGCCAGGCACAAGCAGGCTGTGATAATTAAACCAGACGGCCGGGATCAAGCTAAAACCGAAGTATGAGCCAAAGAGAATTCCACCCACTATGGATACCGCGCCGCAATAGATGACTAGCTTCAAAAGCTCGTACACACCGGTCTTTTTTTTGCGGAGAGTAAAAACGCCCAGAAATCCCACAATCATCAGGACCAGTCCCTGGCCCACATCAGCAAACATCAGGCCAAACATGAGGAGGTAGAGCACCGCCACGATGGGCGTTGGATCTATGGTGCCGTATTCCGGAATGGAATAGTTGGTGACAAGCATCTGGAATGGAGAAAAAAACTTGGCATTGGAAAGTTTCACAGGCACTTTTACATCATGGTGCAGATCCTTCTCAATATTTTCCGGATTCCGCCACTCGGAATAAAAGTGGTTGCCTGTGGCCGCCTCAAGCGTTTGCTGGACCTGCTGCTGCTTGGTCGCAGGAATCCATCCAGACAGGATAACTGTTCTTGCTGTTTTGGAAAAGTTCGCCTGTATGCGGTAATAAAGTTCGTTTAACTTGAGGTTTTCCCATATGGAAAGGAGTTTTTCCCGGTTTTTTTCCACAACTCCGTTTGCATCCCGTGCGAGCACCTCCTGCTCTTTCATGAGTGAAGCGACCTTGCCCTCGATGGAACGGCCGACCTCGTCCTTTACTCCCAGCATTTCCTGCGTGATCTCAACTTCAAGGAAATTAAAGCGGTCAAGGATGACTCCAACCTGCGATTCATCACGCTTCATGGCAATGACAAGCACATATGTCCTTGAATCTGCCTCCTGAAAGGTAAGGACCACGGAGGGAAGCTTCTGCATTTCTGACTGAAAATCAGCAAGCCGTGATGTGG